>CAVKIR010000122.1:0-5483 GCA_963656395.1 Prevotella sp. CAG:279 | reverse complement strand
CATCATTTCTGCTCCATTCTCCCATTCCCGTTCCACCCGTTCGAAGGCAATGATTTTCAGATCCAGGCTGCAGATGACTGCCTCCAGGCAGCCGCGCCCGAATAAAATCCCCAGATATTTCGGGGCATCAGGGCTTACCTCCAGCTTGATGGGCGTTCTTCCCAGCTTCGCCTTCGTCGTCACTGCAGTCTCGCACAAATAATGCTGATCTATCAGCTCGTTTACGATAGCCGAGATCGCCGTCTTCGTCAGATGCAGTTCCTTCGCAAGCTCAATCCGGGAAGCGCATTTGCCCGTAGCAATGAGCTGGAGCACCAGTCCCCTGTTTCTTTTTTTCAGATAATCTTTGTTTACACCAAGTCTAGCCATATCACATATCTTTAGTGCTCCGCAAGAAACTTCTCAACCTTCTCTCTTGTCGGCAGAGACGAGATTGCTCCCTTCTCCTGTACAGACAGGGATCCGCTTACGTTGCCGTATTTTACTGCCTCCTGCAGAAGCTCTGCGTTCAGCTGATCTACGGAATTGACTCCGTGATTCAGCACGCAGGAGAGGAAGCCGCCCCAGAACGCGTCTCCGGCTCCGGTAGTATCCGCCACATGCGATACCTTGAAGCCCGGAACCACATAGGACTTTCCATCGTAGAAGACCTCTGCGCCGTCACCGCCCAGAGTCAGAACCGCTACCGCAATGTCATACTCTTTCATCACGTTTAAGAGGTTATCATGGCCGCCGACCATGTCTATCTCCTCGTCGGAAAGCTTCAGGAAGTCTACGTACTTCAAAATAGACAATACCTTCTTTGTGCAGGCTTCTTTGTCGTCCTTCCACATCAGATTACGATAGTTGATATCAAAGCCTACCATGCTGCCCAGCTCCTTTGCTCTGGCCATGGCGTACTCGGTAGCCTCCACTGCGGGTCCGGCGGACAGGGTGCAGGATCCTGCCTGGATGATGCGGCAGTCCTTCAGATCCTCGTCCTTAATCTCGTTTTTCTGAAGCAGCATATCCGCGCCGGGCTTTCTCGCGAAGGTAAAGCTTCTGTCATTGTTCTCGTTAAGGGATACAAATGCCATGGTCGTCGTCGCATCGTCTGTCATCTCCGGCGCCAGCGGTGTGACATGATTCTCCCGCAGAGTCTTCAGCAGAAACTTTCCGAAATCGTCATTGCCCACCTTGCAATACATGCCTGCCTGAAGTCCGTTTCTCGCTGCGCTGATTGCCACATTGGCGGGCGCGCCGCCTGCGTTGCGAATGTAGCTTCCTTCTTCCTGGCCGGGAAGAAAATCAATTACCAGCTCACCAATTGTAATAAAATCCATACCGTTTCCTACCTCTCCCTATATTCTATAATGCTTTGATTCTCTCCAGTGCCTTCACCGTATTTTCGTAGGAGCCGAAGGCTGTCAGACGGAAGTATCCCTCTCCGCTGGGGCCGAAGCCTGAGCCCGGTGTGCCGACCACGCCTGCGTTCTGCAGCAGATAGTCAAAGAACTCCCAGGAGCTCATCTTATCCGGTGTCTTCAGCCAGATATACGGTGCGTTCACGCCGCCGGATACGGTATAGCCCGCCTCCTGAAGACCGTTTAAAATGGTCTTTGCATTGTTCATGTAGTAGCCTACCTGCTCCTTTAACTGTGCCTTGCCGACCTCGGAATATACCGCCTCACCGGCCCGCTGGACGATATACGGTGCTCCGTTGTACTTGGTGCCGTGGCGTCTCGCCCACAGACTATGCAGGGATACGTCGCCGCATTTGAGCTCCTTCGGAATGACGGTATAGCCCAGACGCACGCCGGTGAAGCCTGCATTCTTGGAAAAGCTCTTCAGCTCGATGGCACAGGTCTTCGCACCCTCGCACTCATAGATGGTATGGGGCACATCGGCCTCGGAAATATAAGCCTCGTAGGCGGCATCATAGATGATGACCGCACCCACCTTATTCGCATAATCGACCCATACCTGCAGCTGTTCCTTTGTGATTGTGGATCCGGTCGGGTTGTTCGGGAAGCACAGGTAGATCAGATCCGGGGTCTCCTTCGGAAGCTCCGGTGCAAAGCCGTTGTCCGCTGTGCAGGGCATGTAGATCACGTCGCTCCACATCTCTGTCTTCGGATCGTAGGTGCCGGTACGTCCTGCCATGACATTGGTGTCCACGTAGACCGGATAAACCGGATCGCAGACAGCGATCTTATTATCCAGGCTGAAGATCTCCTGGATATTGCCGGAATCGCACTTTGCGCCGTCGCTGACGAAGATCTCGTCCGCTTTGATATCCGCGCCCCGATCCTGGTAATCGTTTTTTGCAATGGCATTGCGCAGGAATTCATAGCCCAGATCCGGTGCATAGCCATGGAAGGTCTCCGCGTGTCCCATCTCGTCCACTGCATCGTGCAGGGCGGAAATGATGGCCGGAGCCAGGGGCTGGGTCACATCGCCGATGCCCAGGCGGATGATGGTCTTCTCCGGATGCTCCGCCGAATAGGCTGCCACCTTTTTCCCGATGGTGGAGAACAGATAGCTCCCCGGCAGTTTCAGATAATTCTCATTTACTTTGTACATTTTATTTTCTCCTTTATCGTTCTTTGACACTTTTTCGCAGCTCCTCCGGATCAAATTCTCCGGTAAATGCGGTAGAGGCGGTTCCTGTCATGTATACACAATTGTCTGTCTCATCCCAGCTGATTTCCAGATCGCCGCCCAGAAGATGAATGGTCAGATCCCGCTCGGCATAGCCGTTCAGAATCGCAGCCACCGCTGTCGCGCAGGCTCCGGTGCCGCAGGCCATGGTCTCGCCGGATCCCCGCTCCCAGACACGCATTTTCAGATTTCTGCTGTCCATGCGCTCCACGAACTCGGTATTTACCCGATCCGGAAAACGCTCATGCTGCTCGAACTTCGGTCCGATCTCCTCCAGCTTCAGCTGCTCCACGCCGTCCAGAAATACCACCGCATGGGGATTCCCCATGGAGACACAGGTCATCTCATAGACCTGATTGTCCACCACGATGGGGACAGCCACCAGCCGGTCGCCCTCACCCACCACGGGAATCTCGGCAGGAGTCAGAATCGGCTCGCCCATGTTCACGCGAACCTTTTTTACCTTGCCATCCTCCACCGTCAGCTTCAGGTACTTAACTGCACCGCCGGATATGACGCTTATCTCGGTCTTGTCCGTCAGGCCGTTGTCATAGACATATTTGGCTACGCAGCGGATGCCGTTGCCGCACATCTTTCCGTAGGATCCGTCGGCATTGTACATGGCCATCTCAAAATCCGCCTCGTTCGAGGACCGGATCAGGATCAGGCCGTCGGCTCCGATGCCCTTATGGCGATCGCTCACCAGCTGCGCGATCTCGCTCGGATTCTCCAGGCGCTCCTTCGTACAATCTACATATACATAGTCATTTCCGATACCATGCATTTTTGTAAATTTCATTTTCTAATACTTCCTCCTAGAATTTCATCATGCTTAAAACCATCTCCGCTGTCTCCACCAGGTTCGTCCCGCTGTCCATGCTGCATTTCTGGATATAGCGGTGAGCCTCCTCCTCGGTCATGCCGTTGCGCTCCATCAGGAGAGCCTTGGCCTCGTCTAGGATCTTCCGATCTGCATCGGAGCGCGGCTTTGGCATGCTTTTGCGCTTCTTTCTGCGTCGTTCCGCGCTCGCTGCCATCATTTCCAGCGTATTCAGAAGATCCTGGACCTTCAGCGGCATCGCTACACACATAATACCAGATTTTACGCCTTCACTCAAGACCCTCTGGGACGCCATCAGCAACATTTCAAAATGCGGCGGCAGGCAGTCTGCAAGCTCCCGGTACATCATATCCGGATACTTGTAGCCGCAGACCAGGACGCCGTCGCTGAGGCTGTTGGCGCTGGCCAGAGCCTGCGCTCCTGTGGTGCAGACCGTCGGAACCTGGAAGCCATGACGAACCAGGAGATTTCGGATGTTCTTCGCATCTTCTATTTTCGGAAATAATACAATCACATTCGTCACACTTACACCTCCCGGAATTACGAATTACGTTATCCTGAGGTGTAAGTTAAAAACGATACAGATACTGGTCGGTCTCCCAGCGGGACACCTGCGCGGAGTAGTCCTCCCACTCCTGCCTTTTGGCAGCGACATAGCCCTTGCAGAGCTCCTCACCCAGGACGCCGCATACCAGCTCGTCCGCTTCCAGAGCCGCCAGCGCCTCCTCCAGCGTGCGGGGCAGAGGCTCGATGCCCAGGGCTTTTCTTGCCTCGTCCGTCAGCTTCCGTACATCCTCATTGACCGGCTTCGGCGGTTCGATCTGATTCTGAATGCCGTCCAGGCCGGCTGCCAGGCAGACTGCCAGGGTCAGATAGGGATTGCAGGACGGGTCGGGACTTCGCAGCTCGATCCGCGTATTCTCCTCCCGCTGAGCCGGAATCCGAATCATCTGGCTGCGGTTGACCGGAGACCAGGAGATATAGGACGGAGCTGTAAAGCCGGCACCGGTCTGGGCCGGGAAAATGCGTTTGTAAGAATTTACCAGTGGATTTGTGATGGCGGACAGACCCTTCGCATGCTTCAAAAGGCCGCCGATGAACCAGTAGGCCTCCTGACTCAGGCCATATACATCCTTTTCATCCGCAAAGACATTTTTGCCGTCCTTTTTCAGAGATATATTCGTATGCATGCTGGAGCCGTTGACACCGGCCAGCGGCTTGGGCATAAAGGTGGCATGCATTCCGAAGCGTCTGGCGATGGTCTTCACCACCAGCTTGAAGGTCATGATATTGTCGGCAGACAGAAGCGCCTCGTCGTAGTGAAAATCGATCTCATGCTGGGCGGAAGCCACCTCATGGTAGGAGGACTCCACCTCGAAGCCCATCTCCTCCAGGGTCAGGATGATATCCCGGCGCACGTTCTCACCCTGGTCGATGGGGCTCATGTCGAAATAGCCCGCCTTCTCATGGCTGAATACGGTGGGATTGCCGTTGTCATCCGTGTGGAAGAGGAAGAACTCGCACTCGGGTCCCACGTCAAAACGGTAGCCCTGCTTCTCGGCATCCTTCAATACTTTTTCCAGGATATAGCGGGAATCTCCCTCGTAGGGTGTGCCGTCCCGTTTCTGAATATCGCAGATAAGCCGGGCTACCTTGCCCTGCTGCGGCCGCCACGGAAAGATGGCCAGGGTATCCAGATCCGGGCACAGGAACATGTCCATATCGTTGTCATGCAGGAAGCCCTCCACGCAGGATCCGTCAAATACATAGCGGTTATCCAGCACCTTTTCCAGCTGGCTGGCCGTCACAGCCGCATTCTTCAGATTGCCGAAGAGATCGGTGAACTGCAGGCGGATAAACTCCACATCCTCCTCTTCTACCAGACGCATGATATCTTTTTTCGTATAATGACTCATATGCTCGCTCCTTCTTTCGTGAGTATTTTCACGTAACTGTTCAGTACCTTCACAGTTACGAATGCAAAATCCATGAGAATCGGCTT
>CAVKIR010000121.1:0-5486 GCA_963656395.1 Prevotella sp. CAG:279 | reverse complement strand
CTTGCATAGGCCTTGTCACCCCGGTGATCGGCCAGATCATAGTTCGACGCCAGCCAGCTTGCCAGGTGGCGGCTCAGCTTCTCGGTTCCCCGATAATTCAGATGAGAGGCCTCTGCCATATCCGTCCGGGGATCCAGCCCCAGCTCGTCGTACATCCGGTTAAAGTCCAGGAACGGAATGCCCTCCTCCACCGCGATTTCGCCGCAGCGGTTAAAGATCCTCTGTTCACTCTCGACGATGCCCTGATAGGGGGAAATCATGAACACCAGCGGAATATCCTCCTCTTTCGCCAAGGCAATGATTTTCCGCAGATATTCTTCGGACTTGGGCGCGAGGTCGCTGCTGTCGGTGACCTCACTCAGATCCACCATCGAGTCAAAGGACTTCGTCACATACAGCGGATAATAGCCCTTGGAGGCCTGGCCGTGCGGATCGCCCCGATACGCTGCGAAATCCGCCCGGGAAAGCTCCGTATACCGGGAATGATACACCGGATAGCCCAGCAGATAGGGAATCAGATTATCCGGCGTGCTGACCCGGATCGCTTCGATCTTATTCTTCGAAAGCTTCATGCCGAAGGTATTCGTGACCGTCCGGGCCTCCTCGATGTAGTCCCGGCTCTCGATGGCTCGTACCAGCTCCACCACCATGACCTTCGGATGCTGATATTTCAGACTCTCCTTCATATAATAATACGTATTCCAGAGAGGCTGCAGACTGCCCGCCAGGTCGTAGGAGGAGATGCCCTCCTGCTCCCAGAGCACTGCCGGATTAATATCTGAATACGTATGGCTGCTTCCGTAGAACATCACATCTATCGTCCCCGGTTCCTGCTCGTAGAAAAGCTCCATGGGAACGATGCCGTCCTCCTGCTTCAGGCTGAATGCATCGTTCAGCTTCCATAGAAGCCCCACTGCCAGAGCCAGGAATACCACCATACGAATTGCTTTCTTTTTCATGTATTTCTCCTAAAACTGGAAATAGATAAACTGCTGGGCGTCATAGCCCGGTCCGTAGATACCGAAAATAGCCACTGCCGCAATGAGCGCCAGCAATACGCCCCAACGGAACCAGAAATTCTGCTCCGCTAAAAACGCGTCAGGCTCCTGCTTCTTGAAATATCGTACCAGATCCGTCAGTAAAAGAACCAACAGGCCCACGAACAACACATTCATTTCCACGCGGTCAAGCCCCAGATTGTAGAGCTCCCCGTTAAATAAGCACCAGGGATCCGGCTTGGAAAACATGCGCCGGATGTAGCCGAAGGCATCGCCGAGACTGTTTGCCCGGAAGAAGATCCACGCAAAGGACGTCAGTCCAAAAGTCACCAGCACCTGACCCAGCTTGTAGCTGAGGCAATCGGTCTTTGTATGCAGCCTTTGATTGACCCGGTCTTTCACACCGCGCAGCTCATAGCCCAGGATCTGATAGAGACCGTGCAACCCGCCCCAGACCACGAAGCTCCAGCTGGCGCCGTGCCACAGGCCGCTGGCCAGGAAGGTCACCATCAGGTTAAAATATCTGCGTCCTTTGCTGCAGCGGCTTCCGCCCAGGGGAATATAGAGATAGTCCCGGAACCAGCTGCTTAAGGAAATATGCCATCTGCGCCAGAATTCCCGCATGGAACGTGAGAAATAAGGTGTCTGAAAGTTCTGGGTAATCCCGAAATCCAGCACCTTCGCCACCCCGAAGGCCATCGTGGAATAGCTTGCGAAATCGCAATAGATCTGTATCGTATAGGCGATTGCTCCCACGGTCAGAGCGAAGGTGCCGTACATAGAATAATTGTCAAAGACCTGACTCGCCAAAATGGCAATCCGATCTGAGATTACCATTTTCTGGAAAAGGCCGAACAAAAATAAAACCATACCGCCCACGACCCGCTCATAATTCCAGAGAACCTTCTTCGGAAGCTCCCGAATCTGCCTAAGCAGGTTCCCGGAGCGCTCGATGGGGCCCGACAGGATGACCGGGAAGAAGGACACAAACAGGGCATAATGCAGGATATTTCGCTCTGCCTTTGTATCGCCCCGGTAGACGTCCACCATATAGCCCAGAGCCTGGAAGGTATAGAAGGAGATGCCCACCGGCAGGCCGATACTGAAGGGCTTGTTCACGGGTTCGATTCCCGCCATTCCAAGCACCGTATTTACATTACCCAGCAGGAAATCAAAATATTTCAGAAGTCCGAGCACACCCAGACTGGCCAGAAAGGTCAGACACATATAGACTTTCTTCTGGTTCACTTCCGCCCGCTCCACCAGGAGGCCGCCTGCAAAGGTGACCAGGGTGGAGAAGAGCAGAAATACCACGTATTTCGGATTCGCACTCATGTAAAATACGTAGCTTGCAAGAAGAAGCCAGAGACAGCGCAGTTTTTTCGGAATCAGAAAATAAACCAGCGTCGCCACCGGGAAAAAGAGGGCAAATTGCAGCGAATTAAACAGCATTCGTTCTATATTCCTCCATCAGCTTCTCAAAGGCCGGCATGGAATCCACGATGGTCTTCTCCGATACGCAATAGGAGATCCGCACGTAGCCCGGACAGCCGAAATCGTCACTGGGAACCAGAAGTAAATCATACTTCTTCGCCCGCTCGCAGAAGGCGTAGGCATCATCCTCTAAGGCTTTCATAAACAGATAGAAGGCTCCCTGGGGTTTTACACAGGTGTAACCGATGCGCTGCAGACCCTCCACCAGGATATCCCGGTTCTTCTTATAAGCGGAAATGTCTCCGACCTCATCCACACACTTTGCCGCCACCTGCTGGAAGAGGGACGGCGCACAGACGAAGCCCAGCACCCGGGCAGCGCCCGCGATGGCCGGAGCCACATGGGCATGGTCAGCGATACGATCGGGAATTACGATATAGCCGATTCGTTCGCCCGGCAGAGACAGGGATTTGCTGTAGGAATAGCACACCAATGTATCATCATAGTATTTGGTCAGGTAAGGCACCTCGATATCATCGTAGACGATCTCCCGATAAGGCTCGTCGGTAATCAGATAAATCGGTGCTTGGTACTCCTCGGACTTTTTTTTCAGAATTGCACAAAGATTCCGGATTGTTTCTTCGGAATAGACAACTCCGGAGGGGTTGTTCGGGGTATTCACGATAACTACCTTCGTCTTCGGTGTAATAGCCTGCTCGAGGCTTTCCGCATCGATCTGAAAATCCGGCAGCTTCGCCGGAATCACGTGCAGAGTCGCGCCGACACCCTCGACCCAGACACGATACTCCGGAAAGAAAGGTGCGAAGGTGAACGCTTCCTCACCCGTATTGAGCAGGGCTTTCAGGCAGATACTTAAGGAGGCTGCTGCGCCGCAGGTCATAAAGATATTGTCCATGCGGAAGGTCTCACCGAAGCGTCGATTCAGGGACTCGGCGATGGCGGTACGCACCTTCGGATCACCCGGTGCCGGAGAGTAGGCATGAAGCTTCTCGGGCGGCAGCTCCATCAGCTCCAGAAGCGCCTGTTTCACGGATTCCGGCGCAGGGATGCTGGGATTGCCCAGGCTGAAATCATAGACCTTGTCCTCTCCCACCTCGGCCTTCCGCTTCAGACCGTAGGAAAATATCTCTCTTATAACAGAGCTTTTGCTTCCAAGCTCGTAGCACTCCTGTGATATCATCGTGTTTTTCCTCCTCTTACAATTTCTTATTATATTTCTTTTCCACGGTTTCTCGAAACTCTTCAAAAAGCTCCAGGTAACTTTCCAGTAATTTTTTACAGATTTCCTTTACCACTGTGCCATCATAATCATGCGTCAGATTATTGCGATCCCGCAGCATATCCAGCCACCCGTCATCTGAAATCAGTTCAAACTCAAACGCTTTTCGAAGAACCTCTCTGGGCGAACCTTTGGGGAAATCAACGACTGCATAATCCTCTATTACAATATCCTTCATGACTTTCCATGCCAGGTCAAATGTAATATTAAACTTTGCCCCTGCTCCGCTCATGACAAAAGAATCTGTTAAATCTCTTTGCCGTACTTCCTCCAATGCTGCCAGTGAATTGGTAAAGCTTTCATAACGTCTATAGAATTTTTCGTCCATATTCCCGAATCTCCTTTACCAGTAATTCATTTTTGCAGGTATCCAGATTTATTACATCGAAGGAATACAGGGTCGGAATCTCATCAATACTTTCTTCCAGTGCATCAAAATCATGTACGCCAGCCACCGCAATATCAAAATCACTCCGCGGACCTGACGTTCCTTTCGCCCGGGAGCCAAAAAGGATCATTTCTTTCGCCTGATATTTTTTCCCGATTCTGCAAACCGCTTCCAGTATCTCCTCTGCCTGCAAAATTTCCCACTCCTTTTATGTGTATACCTCGTTTCATTTTACTATCCGACGCAGGAAAGTGCAAGGAAAATAAAAAATGCCCCCGTTCCTGGATTTTTCCAGGCCCGGGGGCACTCTGAAATTCACTCAGAAATTCTCGACGGTCTTTCGGCTTATACCAGCTCCAGAAGTACTTCCATAGCTGCGTCGCCCTTACGCTGGCCGATCTTTACGATTCTGGTGTAACCACCGTTGCGGCTTGCGTACTTCGGTGCGATCTCGTCGAACAGCTTCGTTGTCAGGTCAACCTTCTTGGTGTTCTTCTTCTTTCCTGCTGCTGCGGTCGGAACCTCAGTTACAGTGTAGAGAACCTTCAGCATCTGACGTCTGGCATGCAGTCTGGACGGCTGATCCTTCTTGATGGTCTTCTCTACTTCGTCGTATACGGTAACCTTCTTGCCGTCTACAACCTCTTTTACGCGCTTTCCGTCAGCATCCTTGCGCGGTACCTTTGCGGTAACAGTAACAGTATCGAAGTTATCCTTCTCCTTTACTGCCAGCGCGATCATGCTCTCAGCAATCTTGCGAACTTCCTTTGCCTTCGCCTCAGTCGTTACAATCTTGCCGTTCTCCAGAAGAGCGGTTACCTGATTTCTCAGGAGTGCCTTTCTCTGGCTGGATGTTCTGCTCAGTTTTCTATACTTTGCCATTTTTCTTTTCCTCCATCTGTGGAGCCGCATCCCCATGCTTCTTCGGTCTTACTGGGGAGGGCTTTCTTCCATAGTGTTTACACCGCGCGGGAAATAGAATTTATTCCTCGCTCGAAATTAAGGTACCTTCTCGAAACGAGTTCGAGAAGTATCATCCTAGCGAAGAATTTTATTCTTCGCTAGGATTCAGCTGGAGACCCAGCTCCTTCAGTTTTGCAAGCACTTCCTCCAGAGACTTCCGACCAAGGTTACGAACCTTCATCATATCCTCCGGTGTTCTGTTGCAAAGCTCTTCTACTGTATTGATTCCCGCTCTCTTCAGGCAGTTGAAGGAACGAACGGAAAGCTCCAGCTCGTCAATGCTCATCTCAAGCACTTTTTCCTTCTCATTGTCCTCTTTCTCTACCATGACCTCTGCAGTCTTGGCATTCTCGGACAGGTCGATAAACAGGCTCAGATGCTCGCTTAATACCTTTGCAGCAAG
>CAVKIR010000120.1:5191-5581 GCA_963656395.1 Prevotella sp. CAG:279 | reverse complement strand
GCCAGGAACATTCCATTTGTACGGAGCCGTCCGAACCTTCTGAGCTATGAATATATCGAAAGTTTCTAAATTCCCTAAATTCAGATATTCTCAGTTACTCCAATGTTGTCTGGCGTCTGTTCAGTAACACAAAATCTCCCGCTATGTTTTGAAAAACAGATGAAACTTCCTCCCCGGTGTGTTACACTGAATACATCACAGTTCCGCGTGGGTAACCGCGGAAATAAAGATGTCTTGGGAGGGAAAGACTATGAAATGTATCAACACAACCGACGCGGTGGGGCACGTGCTCTGCCACGACATCACGCGCATCGTCAAGGACGTGGTTAAGGATACGGCCTTTCGCAAGGGTCATATCGTCACGGAGGAGGACATTCCGCTGCTTCTGTC
>CAVKIR010000120.1:0-5181 GCA_963656395.1 Prevotella sp. CAG:279 | reverse complement strand
GTCCCTGGGAAAGGATCACCTGTATGTCTGGGAGAAGGATGAGAACACCCTGCATGAAAATGAGGCAGCAGAGATCCTGCGCGACGTCTGTCAGAACGAACACATGCATCCCACCGACGTGAAGGAAGGAAAGATCGAGCTGGTAGCCGACTGCGACGGTCTCTTCCGGGTGGATGTGCCGCGCCTCGATGCCATCAATGAGATCGACGAGATCATGATTGCCACGCGTCATACGAACACGCCGGTGAAGAAGGGCGATCGGATTCTGGGCACCCGTGTGATTCCGCTGGTCATCGCCAGGGAGAAGATGGAGCTGGTAAAGAAGACTGCAGGAGAGGAGCCGCTGGTATCCCTGACGCCCTATAAGCCTATGAAGGCGGGTATCGTCACCACCGGCAATGAGGTATACTACGGACGCATCCAGGATACCTTTACCCCGGTCATCATCGATAAGCTTCGAGAGTACGGCATCGAGATCAGCGGTCACATCCTCTGCGATGACGATATGGAAAAAATTACCAATGCCATTTTAAAGCTGAAGGAGGAAGGAGCGGAACTGATTCTTTGCACCGGAGGCATGAGCGTGGATCCGGATGACCGGACGCCCGGTGCGATTAAGAATACCGGAGCCCGCATCGTATCCTACGGCGCGCCGGTGCTGCCGGGTGCCATGTTCCTGTTGGCTTACCTGGAGGACGGCACGCCGATCCTGGGTCTGCCGGGCTGTGTCATGTATGCCAGAGCCACGGTATTCGACCTGGTGCTGCCCCGCATCGCTGCCGGCGTAGAGGTGACGAAGAAGGAGCTGGCTCATATGGGAAACGGCGGCTTCTGCCTGGGCTGTAAGACCTGCCATTACCCCAATTGCGGATTCGGAAAAGGCGTATAGGGGGTGTGACGTATGGGAGCAATGACTGCAGAGGAGGCACTCCGTCTGGCTTTAGAGCATACACCCGTGATCCGGGAAGCGGAATACATTCCGATTGCACATATCTCAGGACGGGTCCTTTCGGAGGATGCGAAAACCCTGTTTGACAATCCGCCCTTTCACCGTTCGCCCATCGATGGCTACGCCTGCCGGGCGGCGGATCTCATAGGAGCCTCGAAGGAGCAGCCCGTTTTGCTTACCGTGCTGCGCGAAATCGATGCAGGCGATTATTCAGAAGAAGAAGTACAGAGCGACCGGGCTGTCCGGATCATGACCGGCGCGGCAATTCCACCCGGCTGTGACTGCTGTGTGCGCCAGGAGGATACCGATTACGGTGAGGATGTGGTGCAGATCTATAAGTCTGAGCGGCAGTGGAGCAACTATTGTCTGAAAGGGGAGGATTTTAAAGCGGGACAGGTTCTGATGGCTGCAGGACGGGAGCTGGGCTTCGTGGAGGCCGGCGTGCTGGCAGGCATGGGGATTCCCGAGGTGACGGTCTATCGTCGCCCCCGTATCGCTGTTCTGACCACCGGAAATGAGGTGGTGCAGCCGGGAGAATCTCTGACCCCCGGCAAGATCTACGATATCAACCAGCAGCTTTTGGCGGCCCGCCTGCAGGAGCTGGGCGCGGAGCTGGCCGAAGCACGCTCTGTGCCGGACGAACCGGAACAGATGGCAGAGGCACTTCGAAGGGCCGCGCAGGAAGCAGACCTCATCGTCACCACCGGTGCAGTCTCGGTCGGGAAAAAAGATATCATGCACGAGTCCATTGCCCGGATCGGAGCAGAACGAGTATTTTGGGGCATCCGGGTGAAGCCCGGCATGCCAACCCTGTTCTCGGACTATAGGGGTGTCCCGATCCTGAGCCTTTCCGGCAATCCCTTCAGCGCCCTGGTCATCACCGAGCTTCTTCTGCGTCCCATGCTGGCCAAGATGATGCAGAAGCCTTCTCTGGAGCTTCGGCGTGTCAGGGGCGTCCTGGCAGATGCCTTCGGGAAGCCCAGCCCCGGGCGGCGCTTTGTAAGAGCCCGCTGGAAAGATGGTACCTTTTATCTGCCGGAGGGTCTGAATGCGAACGGCGTGCTGGCCTCTATGCTGGGCTGCAACTGCCTGCTGGATGTGCCGGCCGGATCGGGTGTCCTAAAGCCGGGGGAAGAAGCGGAGGCGATTTTATTATGAGTGCCATCTTTGCCATCAGCGGAATAAAGAATTCCGGGAAAACCACCTTGATTACGAAATTGCTGCCGATTCTGACAGGCCGGGGTCTGAAGGTAGCGACCATCAAGCATGACGGTCACGATTTTCGAACCGATGTGCCGGGTACGGACACCTTCGCCCATTTTGAAGCAGGAGCCTACGGCACGGTGGTATTTTCCGACTATAAATACATGGTCGTAAAGCAGCAGTCAGACCTCGAAGCGGATGAAAAGCTGACACCGGAACGGATGGCAGCCTGGTTCCCGGAGGCCGATCTGATTCTCCTGGAGGGCTTCAAGGACAGTGACTATCCGAAGCTTGAGATCATCCGCGGGGAAAATTCATCAAGCTGTGTCTGCAGGGAGCATCATTTGCGCGCCATCGTGACGGATCTGAAGCCGGAAGAGATAGAGGACCTGCCGGAGGGCTTGCCGGTATTCGGATTGGAGGATACGGAGCAGATCGCAGCCTTTATACTGGAAGCGATACAGGAGGAGAGCAGTCATGATACTGCGGCGCTCTCCTTTAAGACGAAGCTCGTTATCTCGAAGGAACAGGATTTCTTCGGCCCCGGCATCTATCATCTGCTCCGGTTCATCGACGAGACCGGCTCCATCCAGGCCGCCGCTGCCCAGATGCATCTGTCCTACTCCAAGGGCTGGAAGATGATCAACAAGGTCGAAAAGGAACTGGGCTTTCGCTTCCTGAACCGCTGCAACGGCGGCAAGAACGGCGGCAGCTCCACCATCACCCCGGAGGGCCGCCTCTTCATGGAACGTTATCATGCCATGCTGGAGGCTATGAGGCGGAGTGCAGAAGGGTTCTTTGAGATGTATTTTGGAGAATTTGAATAAATTTCCCTCATTTCCTTGCACCCTCTTTCCATATCCTGTATAATAGACCTATCGTTATTCTCCTGAAAAAATAACGCACGGGAGAGGGAAGCGAAATGAAAAGGAAAGAGGGATTTTTATTATGAAGAAGAAAGTGATTGCAGGCCTTCTGGTAGGTGCCATGGCAGCATCTATGATGGGCTGCGGCAGCAAGCAGGCTGAGGAGACGACTCCGGCAGCAGAGGAGACGGCAGGAGCAGAGGACACGACAGCAGAGGATACTGCAGCAGAAGAGGCAGATCCGGTGACGCTGAACGTCTTTGCGGCAGCATCCATGACCGAGACCCTGACCGAGATTCAGGAGATGTACAAGGAGGTCGCTCCGAACGTGACCCTGGTATTTAACTTCGACTCTTCAGGAACGCTGAAGACACAGATTCAGGAGGGCGCTGACTGCGACATCTTCATCTCTGCGGCACAGAAGCAGATGAACCAGATTGATAAGGACGCAGACGCAGAGGTGAACACCGAGGGACTGGACTTCGTCCTGGAGGGAACCCGTGTAAACCTGCTGGAGAACAAGGTTGTTCTGGCCGTTCCGGAAGGCAATCCGAAGGATATCCAGACCTTCGAGGATCTGGGAACCGATAAGCTGACCCTGCTGGCTCTGGGCAATGAGGACGTTCCGGTAGGACAGTACTCCACAGAGATCCTGACGAACCTCGGTATCCTGGATACACTGGAATCCGAGAAAAAGATCACCTACGGCTCCAATGTAAAAGAGGTGACCACCCAGGTATCTGAGGCAGCTGCAGACGCAGGTATCATCTACGCGACCGATGCATTCTCCGCAGGACTGACCGTCGTAGATCAGGCAGGAAGTGACCTGTGCAAGCAGGTTATCTATCCGGCAGCCGTTCTGAATATCTCCCAGAATCAGGAAGCAGCTAAGGAGTTCCTGGCTTATCTGCAGACTGACGACTGCATGCAGGTATTCGAGGCAGTAGGCTTCACAGCAGCAGAATAAATCAAAAAACGATGCAGGAAGGCCGGACGTATAAGGTCCGGCCTTTTGTTTTCAGGAGGCTTTTATGGATTGGTTTCCCTTGTATAATTCGCTTCGCATCGCGCTGATTGCCAGCGTGATCGTATTTTTTACCGGTATTTTCGCGGCCTATTATATCGCGAAGCTTCATCCGGTGGTCAAGGGCGTGCTGGACGTGGTTCTGACTCTGCCGCTGGTATTGCCGCCGACGGTCGTGGGCTATTTTATCCTGCTGCTGATGGGTCCCAGACGACCCTTCGGAGCCTGGTTTCTGGAGACCTTCGGCACGAAGCTTGTGATGACCTGGTATTCCGGCATCTTCGCGGCGGCCGTGGTGGCCTTCCCTCTTATGTACCGGACGGCCAGAGGCGCCTTTGAGAGCTTCGATGAGACCCTGGCCTATTCCGGGCAGACCTTAGGCCTTACGAATACCTTTATCTTCTGGCGGATCCGTATGCCGGCCTGCAGACAGGGCATTCTGGCGGGTGCGGTGCTGGCCTTTGCCCGTGCCCTCGGCGAGTACGGAGCCACCAGCATGGTAGCAGGCTATACACCTGGCAAGACCGCGACCATATCCACTACTGTCTATCAGCTGTGGCGGACGGACAACGATGCCCTGGCCTTCAAATGGGTGCTGGTGAACGTGGTTATTTCCGCTGTCGTTCTTCTGGCGGTGAATCTGCTGGAAAAGGGAGAGCGGGCGTCACGCACAGGCAAAAATCGAAAGGCCGGGAGGTAGAAGAAGATGTCATTGTATGTAGATATCAGAAAAAAGCTGGGTGACTTTACGCTGGAGACGAAGTTCGAGGCATCCGAGGGCGTGACAGGTATCCTGGGCGCCTCCGGCTGCGGTAAGAGCATGACCCTCCGGTGTATCGCGGGCATCGTGAAGCCGGACGAGGGGCATATCGAGCTGGACGGCAAGGTGCTCTTTGATTCTAAAGATAAGATCAACCTGCGGCCTCAGGAACGGCATGTGGGACTGCTGTTCCAGAATTATGCCCTGTTTCCGAATATGACGGTGCAGCAGAATCTGATGACCGGCCTGATGGCCGAGAAGAAGGATAAAAAAGCGGCCAATGAGAAGATCCGCAGGATGCTGGAGAAGTTCGAGCTGACGGGTCTGGAGAAGCACAAGCCGGCAGAGCTCTCCGGCGGTCAGCAGCAGCGTGTGGCTC
>CAVKIR010000119.1:0-5628 GCA_963656395.1 Prevotella sp. CAG:279 | reverse complement strand
GTTAAGCATAGTTACATGAAAAATCCTCTCAACAGTACCCGTTTTTTGCGTGCAAAGAGCGCATCCCCCGAAGGGAATGCGCTCTGGATCTTCTCTCTGTGGTTTTAGATAGCCGGTGCATGCTCCAGCAGATATTTCTCTGCTTCTGCGTTCCACAGCCCGTTGGTCTTGGCTACGATCTTCGCCAGCTCTGCGAACATCGGATCCTCCTTGCCCTTCTCCTCGAAGTCTGCGATGGCGGTCAGCGGAAGGGAAATATGGGTATAGATGAGCTTCTTGCCGCCCGGTACCTTCGGCAGGTTCAGCGTGGTCTCTCTTGCCACATTCAGGCCTCCGATGTGGGTTACCAGGATCGCCGGATCCAGCTTGCCCTGGCCGATCATGGACAGACACTCCTTCATGTCGTCCGTATTGCCGCCTGAGGTTCCTACTACATGGGTTCCGGCATAGTGCACGTTGTAGAAATTAAACGGCGCGGAGAAAGCCGGGTTGGAGGGGCCTGCGAAGAAGTTCAGGCAGCCGTCCTGTGCCAGGATGCTGTCTGCCAGCTCTACCACCGGAGCCACCGGAGCGAATACCAGCACATCGTTGAAGCCCTCACCGTCGGTGAAGTCCATCATGAATTTGTGAGCATCCTCTACCTTGCCGGTATTGGCATAGACCAGCTTGATGCCCTTCTTGGCAGCCTCTTCCGGCGGAAGCACCTGTGCCGCGCGGGCCAGTCTCGCATCGTCGATATCGGTTACCACCAGCAGAGACGGACATCTGTCGCAGTGGGTGATGTAGTCGATGGCTGCCAGTCCCATGGGGCCTACGCCTGCCAGGATGGCCATCTTGCCGCCCTCTACGATGCCCATATCATGCTCGTATTTTCCTCTGGTGGCATGATACATCGCATGGAAGGTTCCTGCCACGCAGGAGAGGGGCTCGGTCAGGGAGCCGCCGAAGAAATTGTCGCTGTCAAAATGAAGCAGACAGCCCATCTCCATAACCTCGTTCGGGATAATGATATACGTAGCATCGCCGCCGATATACTCATAGGAATATCCGGGAGCTGCCAGACTTCCCTTGTAGTTCAGAGCCGGCTGGATGGAGAACTTCTCTCCCTCCTTGAATTCATGCGCCCACTTGGAGCCGACCTTCACCAGATCGCCGCAGAACTCATGGCCGATGATGACCGGATGCTCCTTGATATTCTCCGGTACACGCTTATGATCCTCACCCTGCATCGCCGCCTTGTAGGAAGACATGCAGATACTGTCGGACACGACTCTCGCCAGAATCTCGTCCTCCTTGATCTCCGGAAGCTCGTACTCATCCAGACGTAAATCTTCTTTGCCGTAAAGTCTCAATGCTTTTGCTTTCATCCTTCTTCTCCTTTTTCTCGCTCGATTAATTTCCAGGTAGCATCCACTAAGTGCTTAAACTGCGGATCCTCCAATTGCTTGCAAATCATACTCTGACGGGAGGAATTCACATCCTCGCCGGAGATCTCCAGCATACCGTACGCACGGCAAAGCTTCTGGAGTCTCGTCATCTGCTCCTTTGTATTGCGGGCCGGCATATAGGTGACACCGTGCACGCCCTCCTCCTTCAGCATCTCAAATAACTCGTCCAGGAATTCATCCTCGAATTTGGCTGCCTTCTTGTCACCGGTCACGGAATTCGTCACATCTCCCAGATAGGGATAGCAGAGAATCGCGCCCACCTCATCGGCCAGCTTCACCAGATCCGCAAAGGGCATGCACTCATCGGTAGCAGGCACATAGATCTTCGATACCAATTCCGCTTTCATGACACCCAGCAGATCGTAAATCAGATGCGGATTCTCCGGATCGGAAAGCCGCGCCTTCGCTGTGTCATTCAACGCGATGCCCATCTTCTGCTCCACAAAGTCGGCACAGCCGCCCCTGGGTGCTTTTTCCAGAATCTTCCAGCTCAATGCGCAGAGCACATGGCGCTCGGTGATGGATCCGCCGTTCGGATACTGGGAAAGGGGAACGACGTCCCTATCGAAATCTACTTCAATCCCATAAGGCTTCATGAGTTCGTTGATATTGGCCACCATCCTGCGGTTCCGCACGTTTCTCTTCTCCCGCAAGGGAGCAAATACTTCATCCAGGCGCTTAAAGCCGGATACCGGGATGCTGTGAATCGCCATATAGCAGATACCGGCCTGATCCGGATTGTTCAGCTTCCGCCCCGCCATCTTCGTGGCTGACAGATCCACGCGGCACTCCATACCGCAGGTGGTGCCGATCCCGGCGATCCTACCGGCCTTTCGAAACTCTACGGCTCCGGCGATGCTGTCGTGATCCATGATGCCGGCTGTCTGGAGTCCCTCGTCCCTGGCACAGTACACAGCCGCTGTCGGGGAATACGGGGAAAATGAGTAAATGGTATGTATGTGATTGTTCGCAAACTGAGGCTTTACCTCCGGCTTCTCTTTCTCTCCGCCGATCAGAATCGCCAGATTTGCCAGACGTTCCTCCGGTGTCGGCGCATTCAGAAGCTTTAGGACCTCCTGCCGCTCCACAAATTTGTCCATAGATGCCTCCTAGTTCAGCATGGTCTGGCCACCGGTAACCGGAATCGCCTGCCCAGTCTCAAACTCCTGCTCTACTGCGTAGAACAAGGCCTTCGCCACATCCTTCGGCGTGCAGCCTCTGTGAATCGGGGACTTGGACAGATAGTAATCCTTTACATCCTGTACCGTCTTCGCTCCCGGAACCTTGCCTGCGTTCAGGTACTGCACAAAGAGGCCTCTCTCCGGGTCGGACCACAGGGGGCCGTCATAGAAGTTGCCGGGGCAGATGGAATTGACCTTGATATTCGCGCCAACCAGCTCCAGGGCGAAGCTCTGGGTCAGGCCGATGCCGCCGAATTTGCCGCCCGCGTAGGCGCTGTTGTTCTTAGATCCCACCAGACCGGACTTGGAGTTGATCTGGATGATATCGAACCATTTCTCCGGATCTGCCTCATGCTGTGCCTTCATGATGGCGGAAGCATACTTGGCAGCGTTGAAATAGCCGATGTAATTGACCTTGGTCACGAATGCGAAGGATTCCGGAGCCATATCGTCCAGGCTGCCGGCCTTCAGAACGCCTGCGTTGGATACAAAGATGTCGATGCCGCCGAAATGCTCCAC
This sequence comes from Prevotella sp. CAG:279, assembly GCA_963656395.1. GTDB lineage: Bacteria > Bacillota > Clostridia > Lachnospirales > Lachnospiraceae > Laedolimicola. Next base: position 2,480 of record CAVKIR010000119.1, on the reverse strand, counting down.
AGCGTCACACACCATCTGCTCCATGGAAGCCGGATCGGATACATCCACCTTCAGGCCTACCGCACGGTCACCGAAGGCCTTCGCTGCTTCCTTTGCCTGATCCACGTTCAGATCCGCCAGGACGACGCTCGCGCCCTCGTGATACATCTCGGTAGCGATTCCCAGGCCAAAGCCCTGGGCTCCTCCGGTCACCACTGCGATTTTACCAGCCAGACGGCCTGTCGTCTGCGGACGGTTGTGGATGTTTTTCTTGGCATATTCCTTTGCTTCTGCCAGATTCATGATAACTCTCTCCTTTCATGCTTAAAAATCATTTCTGTGATTGTTTTTCCGTGTTTTATAACCTCATTATAACACCATTTCCACATAAGTCAATATAAATATAAGCAATCCCAACTTAAAAACAACATTTTTAGAATCAAAAAAGACGTCTCATCTGCAATACTGAAAGCTTGCAGATGAAACGTCTTCTTTCTATTATAATTCCTATCTTATCCCACTGTCACGTCGCTGACCGTATAGCCCAGCGGATCGATGCCTTCGTGGAGTGCCTGTGTGACGGCCTCCTTAGAAATTCCCTCCGGCAGGTAGAAGATCGCCTGAGCTTTCACATGGGACGCAGAAAGACCTTTGGCCTGCGGGAACTGCTCCCGGATCGCATCCTTGATGTGAGCCTCACACATGCCGCACATCATACCGTTGATACTGACGATGACCTCCGAAAGCCCTGCGGTCTTTGCGGAACGCTTGCGAGGCTTCGCACTCGCCTTCGGCTTGTCCGGCTTGAAAAAGCTGATGACAATGCGAATGGCAGCCACAGCCAGAATCGCCAGCAGAATCAGTACGATTTTATCGGTGCCGTTTACGGGTACATTTACATTCATGAAATCACACCTGTAATGGACTTATTTAGGCTCCTGCCTTCGCAGCCTTTCCCTCGGAAGCCTTCTTCTTGTTGGGATCCGGACGGAACAGCAGATACAGCAGAACTGCCAGGACTGCCAGTGCTACGATGGTAAATACGTTGAATGCAACCTCGCCGATTGCCAGACCAACCAGCTGATATACAACCAGTGCTACGCAGTATGCCATCAGGTTCTGGAACAGAATTGCAAACCAGAAGAACTTCCGGTTGCCCAGCTCCTTCGCCATGGAGGAGATAGCTGCCAGACACGGTGAATCAAACATGTTGAAGAGCAGGAAGGATACTGCTGCAATGCTGCTCGGGAAGAATGCAGCAAATGCATCGTGCATGGATACCTCGTACTCCTCAACCTCCACAGCCAGAGAGGAGAGAAGACCCATTGTGGAAACGATACCCTCTTTTGCCACGAAGCCGGACAGAGAGGATGCCACGGCCTGCCAGGTACCGAAGCCCAGCGGAGCAAAAATCGGAGCAAGCACACCGCCGATCACAGCCAGCAGAGAATCTGCAGAGTCTACCAGTCCGAAGCTTCCATCTACGAAGCCGAAGGAACCAAGGAACCACATAACCGCACAGCAAAGGAACAGAATGGTACCGGCCTTCTTAATGAATGCCCATACACGCTCCCATACGTGAAGCAGTACGCCCTTTACAGAGGGAACATGGTAAGCCGGAAGCTCCATAACGAAGGGAACCGGGTCGCCGGCGAACATCTTTGTCTTCTTCAGAATGATACAGCATACGATAACCATGATGATACCGGCAAAGTACATCACCGGAGCCATCCACCATGCGCCGCCCATCAGGAAGCCTGCAATCAGGGCGATAACCGGCAGCTTCGCGCCGCAGGGAATCATGGTTGTGGTCATCATTGTCATACGACGGTCACTCTCGCTCTCGATGGTTCTGGTACCCATGATACCCGGAACGCCGCAGCCGGAGGAAATCAGGAACGGAATGAAGCTCTTTCCGGACAGACCGAAACGACGGAATACACGGTCCATGATAAATGCTACACGCGCCATGTAACCGCAGTCCTCAAGGATGGACAGGAACAGGAACACGATCGCCATCTGCGGAACGAAGCCGATGGGAGCACCCAAGCCGCCCAGGATACCGTCTACTACCAGGGAGATAACCCAGTCAGAAGCACCGGCATTGGTCAGCAGTGTCTCTGCACCGCCCTGCAGCCACTCACCGAAGAGAACGTCATTTGTCCAGTCTGTTACGACGGTACCGATGGTGGATACTGCGATATAGTATACAAGGAACATAACCGCTGCGAAAATCGGCAGAGCCAGTACACGGTTGGTTACGATCTTATCAATCTTATCAGAGGTAGAAAGCTCACCGGGTTTACGCTTCTTGGAGACGCACTCCTTTACCAGATCCTGGATGTAGAGGTATCTCTGATTTGTAATGATACTCTCTGCATCGTCGTCCATCTCCTTCTCGCACTCTTTGATGTGCTCCTCCAGATGGGACTTCAGGTCAGCGGAAAGTGTAATGGTCTCCAGCGCCTTGGAATCACGCTCGAACACCTTGATTGCATACC
>CAVKIR010000118.1:0-5754 GCA_963656395.1 Prevotella sp. CAG:279 | reverse complement strand
ATCGTAGAGATAGATGTCTCCACGATACTTGGTATCCTTGAAGATATTGAAGCCCTCCCGCTCCAGATCCTCCAGGCTTACCTTGGTCTTATCGTAGACGATGCCCACGGTTCCCCAGAAATAAGATACGGAATATTCATTTTCCGGATCGTAGGAAGGACTCTTCACGGCGTCCGTCAGTTCATCCATGCAGGTCAGAAGATCCGGATTCAGCTTCTGCAGGTAGCCCTCGTCCATGAGACGCTGGATCATGTAATCGCTGGGGATCAGAAGATCATAGCTCTCCTGGTTCGCCACCTTGATGTACATCTGCTCATTGGAGTCGAAATACTCGATGCTGACCGTGGCTCCGGTCTCTTTTTCGAAATCAGGCACTACATTTTCACCCATGTACTCGCCGGGCATATAGATGGATAAGGTCTGCCCTGCGTAGGGCAGCTCCTGGTTGTCAGATCCAAATTTTACCAGCACACACAGCAGGATGACTGCAGCTGCTACACAGCCCGGCAGCACGAAGCTTTTTTTGCCTACTTCGTCCTTTTTCTCCCGCTTCGCCATCAGCATGGGAACCACGTTGATCAGAACCAGCACGATGGTAATGATCACGACTACCAGGGTGGATACGGCATTGATGCTGGGATTGATGCGCTTACTCATGGTGTAGACCACGATGCTTAAGTTCTTCACTCCGCCGCCGGTGACGAAATAGGAAATGATAAAGTCGTCCACAGACATGGTAAAGGCGATCAACGCGCCGGAAATGATGCCAGGCGTGATCTCCGGCACGATCACCTTCGTCAGAGCCTGCCAGGGTGTCGCGCCCAGATCCATGGCTGCGTTGGCCAGGTTCGGATCCAGGGACTTGATTTTCGGCATGACGGACAGCATCACGTAGGGAATGCAGAAGGCGATGTGAGCCAACAGCATGGTGGCATAGCCCTTCTCAATCTTAAAGGTGATGAATAACAGCATAAAGCCGATGGCGGTCACGATCTCCGGGTTCATCATGGGAAAATTGTTGACCTGATCCATCACATCGCGAATGATTTTCTTGGATTTGCTTAGGCCGATGGCCGCGATAGTTCCCACGACGGTGGAAATCAGGGTCGCCAGGATTGCCACCGTAAAGGTGGTGGATACGGCCTCCATCATTTCCCGGGATTCCAGCATATGCTTGTACCAGCGCAGAGAAAAGCCGGTGAATGCCGTCAGAGATTTTCCGTCATTAAAGGAAAATACAATCATGTACAGGATCGGGAGATAGAAGAAGGCAATCGCCAGGATCATCAGAATCTTCCCAAAGGTACGTTTTCCTTTTTTCATGGGATTACTCTTCCTCCTTTCCGCCGCGGTTGCGCTTCTCTACTTTTCGCACTGCCATCATCATGAGCATCATAATCACGGCCATGATCATGGAAATGGCGCTTCCGAAATTCCATTCGCCCACGGTAATGAACTGGTTTTCGATCAGATTGCCGATAAGGAAGTACTGGCCGCCGCCCAGGAGCTTCGGAATGAAGAAGGAGCTGACTGCCGGCAGGAATACCAGCGTAATGCCGTTGATGACGCCGGGCAGGGACAGGGGTAAGGTCACCCGCAGGAAGGTCTGTGCCCGATTCGCGCCCAGGTCGGCGCTCGCTTCCAGCAGTGACTGATCCATTTTACAGAGGGAGGTGTTGATCTGCAGCACCATAAAGGGCAGGAAGTTGTAGACCATACCCAGAAGAACTGCGCCCTGTGTATACAAAAGACTCATGTCACCCAGACCGAACAGCCCTAAGATGCGGGATACCAGGCCGCCCTCGCTCAGGAGGCCGATCCAGGCGTAGGTACGCACCAGCATGTTGATCCACATGGGAATCGTGATGCAGAGCACCAGAATATTCTGTGCTCTCTCACTGCTCCGGGCGATAAAGAACGCAATCGGGTAGCCCAGAAGCAGACAGATAATCGTCGTTTTCATTGCAATCCAGATCGAACGCCAGAGGATGATCAGGAAATCCGGGTCGGTAAAAAATTTGACGTAGTGATCCAGGGTGAATTTGAAGGACACGATGCTGTTGCCCTGCTCTGTCACAGAATACATTGCGATCAGAAGCATCGGCAGAACCAGCATCAGTGCCGCCCATACAATGTACGGGACTGCAAGCTGTGAAAATTTCTTCATTTAGTACAGCATCCTCTCCATAACATGAATGTCCTCCGGGAAGAATGTCAGGCCGACCTCCTGACCCACTTCCGTGTAATCGGTGGTGTGAATCTTGAACTCCCGTCCGGTGGTCCAGAAGGTAATCGGGTAGCTGCCCTCTTTGATCTTCTCCGGATCGAAGTCGTAGTCTACGCTGACGTCCACGCTCTGGTTCTCGTCGCTCAGCTTCCAGCCCTGGGCATTCGCCCAGGTCTTGATATCCGTATCCAACGCCTGGGACTCCTGAATCTCATCGACGGTTCTGGCAAAGTTGAAGGCCATGACCGCCTCGTTGGCTTTCTCATTTTTCACGAAGGGCTGATTTACCACGCAAATCATACGTTCGATGGTGGTGCCGCCTGCTGCCGTGAAGCGCACCGGATACTCGCCGGGCTCTTCCTTCACGTCGTACTCCACCTTATGTATGGAGATATATTCGTCTGTCTCCGGGTTCCAGGCCTGGGCGTTCGAAAGGGCGATGACCTCCTTGTCATCCAGGTTTTTCACATCCTCTACGTCCACGTAGAAGTTGCTGGCGCTCATCTTCTCCTTGCCATCGGCGCTGGTCACGTCCTGGTTGCTGATGACGTGCATATTGACGGTGACGCTGGTTCCTGGTACCGTCTCCACAATGATCTCGTAGTGGACGCCCTTGAATAGCACGCTTAAGACCTCACCGGTCATCTTGCCGTCTTTTACGTCCACGATGTCGATGTCCTCGGGACGGATGACTACCTCCACCGGCTCGTTCGGCTTAAAGCCGAAATCCACACAGTCGAAGGTGGTGTCGTCGAAGCGTACTTTATAGTCCTCCAGCATGACACCGGGAATGATATTGCTCTCGCCGATGAAGTTCGCTACGAAGCGGTTATTCGGCTCGTTGTAGATCTCCTCGGGGGTGCCCACCTGCTGAATCTCGCCGCCGTTCATAACCACGATCTTATCGGACATGGTCAGAGCCTCCTCCTGGTCATGGGTAACGAAGATGAAGGTGATGCCGACCTCCTGCTGGATCCGCTTCAGCTCGTATTGCATCTCTTTCCGAAGCTTCAGATCCAGAGCCGCCAGCGGTTCGTCCAGGAGCAATACCTTCGGTTCATTGACCAGGGCCCGGGCGATAGCTACGCGCTGCTGCTGTCCGCCGGAAAGCAGGGTGGTGTTTTTATTTTCATAGCCCTCCAGACCGATGAGCTTCAGCATCTTCATGACCTTCTGGTCGATGATGTCCTTACTCATTTTCTTGATTTTCAGTCCGAAGGCGATATTCTCGTAGACGCTTAAATGGGGAAACAGGGCGTATTTCTGAAATACAGTATTCAGCTCCCGCTCATAGGGCGGCTTCTTACTTATCTCTTCTCCCTCGAAAATGACACTTCCCTCATCCGCATCCAGAAAACCTCCCAGAATACGAAGCAGGGTGGTCTTTCCGCAGCCGCTGGGACCAAGTAAGGTGACGAATTCCTTCTCGTAAATGTCCAGATTGACTCCCTTCAGGATGACCTGGCCGTCGAAGCTTTTCACAATGTTGCGAAAGCGAATCAGTTTCTTTCGTTCCATGATGCATTTCCTCCTAATTAGTGGTGGAACAGGCGGATTCCCGTGAAGGCCATCACCATGTCGTATTTGTCGCAGGTCTCGATGACCAGGTCATCCCGGACGGATCCGCCGGGCTCGGCAATGTATTTAACGCCGCTCTTTCTGGCCCTCTCGATGTTGTCGCTGAAGGGGAAGAAGGCGTCGCTGCCTACGGTCACGCCCTGAAGCTGCGCTAGCCATGCTTTCTTTTCTTCCTCGGTGAAGACTTCCGGCTTCACCTTAAAGACACGCTCCCAGGCGCCGTCTGCCAGCACGTCCATGTACTCGCTGCCTATGTAGACGTCGATGGCGTTGTCACGGTCGGCGCGGCCGATGCCGTCTACGAACTGAAGACCCAGCACCTTGGGGCTCTGACGCAGAAACCAGTTGTCGGCCTTCTGGCCTGCCAGACGGGTGCAGTGTACACGGGACTGCTGGCCTGCGCCCACGCCGATGGCCTGTCCGTCCTTGACGAAGCAGACGGAATTGGACTGGGTGTACTTCAGGGTGATCAGGGCGATCTTCATGTCGCGCTTGGCGTTCTCGGGAAGCTCTTTATTTTTCGTTACGATATGGGAAATGAGTTCGTCGTTGATGGGAAGCTCCTGGCGGCCCTGCTCGAAGGTCACACCGTAAACCTCCTTGTGCTCCAGGGGAGCCGGCTTGTAATCCGTGTCAATCTGAATGACCACATAATTGCCCTTTTTCTTCTGCTTCAGAATCTCCAGAGCCTCATCGGTGAAGCCCGGAGCGATGACTCCGTCGGATACCTCGCGCTTGATGATGGAGGCGGTGTCCTTGTCGCAGACGTCGGACAGGGCGATGAAATCACCAAAGGAGGACATCCGATCCGCGCCTCTGGCTCTGGCGTAAGCGCAGGCCAGCGGGGACAGGTCGCCCATGTCGTCTACCCAGTAGATTTTCTTCAGAGTATCGTCAAGGGGCAGTCCTACGGCAGCTCCTGCCGGGGAGACATGCTTGAAGGAGGTGGCTGCCGGAAGACCGGTGGCCGCTTTCAGCTCTTTGACCAGCTGCCAGCCGTTGAAGGCGTCCAGAAAATTAATGTAGCCGGGACGGCCGCTCAGTACGGTGATGGGCAGGTCAGAGCCGTCTGCCACGTAGATGCGGGACGGTTTCTGGTTCGGGTTGCAGCCGTATTTCAGTTCCAGTTCTTTCATTTTCTCAGTCCTCCTGATTTTTATTCTTGATGACGGTTTCGTATTTGCCGGTGGCAATGTCGATGTAGCGCACGAACAGGGATACCTTGTTGTCCGGATTCAGGTTGTTCCAGAGCATATTCGTAAGCTTCTCCATATCGTTGGGAATCGCTGCCAGCTTCGGTTCGCCCTCAAAGCTGGGGAGCGGGTTGCCGTCGTGCATGTAGGTATGGATGAAGTGGCCCTCGCCTGCCGCGCAGTTCTCGTAGGAGAAGGTGTAGCGGCTGCAGCATGAAGGATCGCCGTTGTTGCTCTTTAAGATAGACAGGGCATAGCTGTAGGTTCCGTTCTCGATCTCCATGACGCCGGAGATTCGCGGGGTATAGTTGGGCGCGTCCGGCTCAAATTCACGAGAGCTTAAGGACTGCTCAAAGCTCAGGCCCTTTTCCAAGCCCTCATAAATGGTGTCGGTCTGGTCACCGTTGGTGACGATGGTCTTATTGCCCAGTACGCGAACCGGGGCGTAGATGATCAGGCTCGGGTCGGTCAGCTTCGACGGATCGAAGGCCTGGGTGCGGATGCCCTCACCGTCCTCCACGAAGATACGGTTGCGGCTGTTCTCACTTCTTCCCATGATGAAGTAGGCTGCCACCGCCTTGGTTCCGTCCTCGGAGCGGCCAAGTACGATGCCTCTGCCGGGGTATGCGTTTGTCTGAAGCTCCTGTGCCAGTGAAATCATATCCATTTATTTTTCCTCCTCGTGAAAATTGTGTTTTACATGTAACTATTCAGAGCCATGCAAAACTGCGTTCTGCGAATGCTTGCATTCAGGCA
>CAVKIR010000117.1:0-5764 GCA_963656395.1 Prevotella sp. CAG:279 | reverse complement strand
TTCTGGAGCAGGATGAGGAAGAGGTGGGAAGTGCCCTGACCTATTTTATTCGGGACAGCTACCTGAAGGCGGGCTATTCGAGATGCGTAAGGGGGCATATGTATTTTCGAAAGCAATATGTGCAGGCTCGGACGGCCCTGGATGTGGGAAGCAGAAAGAGACCCTATGTCTGGATCCATCATTTTGACCAGATTGTCCTGAATTATATCATGGAACAGGTGACAAGAAAGCTTCCGGCCTCGATGATCTGCCATGAAAATCTTCTGAAGCTTCGGGAGACGGATGAGAAGAATCACTCGGAATATATGAAGACGCTGAAAGTCTATCTGGATGAGAATCTAAGTGCCACGAGGGCTGCGGAGGAATTATATATCCACCGCAGCACATTCCTCTATCGGCTGGAGAAAATCAAGGAGATTCTGCAGTCCGATCTGGATGATCCGGACGAGATCTTTTATCTGAATTTGTCCTTTCGTCTCTTAGAACAGGGGGAACCGGGAGAACCGGGTTAACACCGCTCTGCAATCTCATAGAGCAGACGCTCGGAATCCTCCCAGCCAAGGCAGGCATCGGTGATGGACTTGCCGTATACATGATCATGGATGCCCTGGTTGCCTTCCTCGATATAGCTCTCGATCATGACGCCCTTGACCATTCTGCGAATGTCATCGGCGCAGGAACGGCTGTGCAGGACTTCCTTGACGATACGGATCTGCTCCTTGAACTGCTTGTTGGAGTTGTTGTGGTTCGCGTCCACGATGCAGGCCGGATTCTTCAGCTCTCGCTCGGCGTAGAGGTTACAGAGGTTCCGGAGGTTCTCATAGTGGTAGTTGGGCAGGGAGACACCGCGCTCATTGACTGCGCCGCGAAGCACCACATGAGCCAGGTCATTTCCGCTGGTCTGCACATCCCAGCCGCGATAGATGAAGGAATGTCCGTGCTGTGCCGCATAGACGGAATTCAGCATGACGGAAAAATCACCGCTGGTGGGGTTCTTCATGCCGGTGGGGACATCGATGCCGCTGGATACCAGACGATGCTGCTGATTCTCGACGGAACGGGCTCCGATGGCTACATAGGAAAGAAAATCCATGACATAGCGCAGGTTCTCCGGATACAGCATCTCATCGGCTGCAGTCAGTCCGGTCTCCTCGATGGCGCGGATATGCATATGACGAAGCGCGATGATGCCGGCCAGGGGATCCGGCTTCTTCTCGGGATCCGGCTGGTGCATGATGCCCTTGTAGCCGTCACCGGTGGTGCGGGGCTTATTCGTATAGATGCGGGGGATGATCAGAACCTTGTCCTTAATCTTCTCCTGGATGGGAACCAGACGGCGCACGTAGTCACAGACCGCTTCCTCGTTATCGGCAGAACAGGGGCCGATGATAGCCAGAAATTTATCGGATTCGCCGGTAAAGACCTTGCGGATCTCTTTATCTCTTTCTTCTTTTATCTTTGCCACACGGGCAGGAACCGGATAGAGCTCACGGGTTTCCTGAGGGGTGGGCAGCTTCTGCTTGAAATCAAATGCCATTTTCATAACTCCTCGTTTCTATCTTAATATCTGACAGCCGGCACGGGCCGGATCATTTCTATCATAATACACCGGTTTCGAAAAGTCACGCAGATTTTTCATTCCGGGTGCAGAATCCGGAAAATCCGTCTTGACAGACCCCTTATTGAGTGATATTATCAAGACTGAAATCCGACAAAAATGCTCGGAACTTAATGCGAGGTGAAGACATGAAATTGTCAACAAAGGGAAGATATGGACTTCGCGCGTTGATAGATTTAGCCCTGTACAGTGAAAATGAGACGGTTTCCATCGCCAGTATTTCTGCCAGACAGAATATATCCGAGAGCTATCTGGAGCAGCTGATTGCGAAGCTGCGCAAGGCCGGACTGGTGACGAGCGTTCGCGGTGCGGGCGGCGGATACAAGCTGGCCAAGCCGGCATCCGAGATCTCCGTAGGAGATATCCTGCGGGCTCTGGAGGGAAGCCTGGATGCGGTGAAATGCCCGGGCCTGGAGGAGGAGAGCTCCTGTGACGGCTCCGACTTCTGCGTGACCAAGTACGTCTGGCAGAAGATCAATGACAGCATTAACCGGACGGTGGACGAGATGAAGCTGGATCAGCTGGTAGAAGAGAGCAGAACTATGAAGGAAGAAGCCGGGACCAAGGAGAATACGTCCTGTTGCATCTAAGAAAGAAGGAGACATCGACATGAAGAAACTGATTTACCTGGATAATGCGGCGACCACCAAGACGGCGCCGGAGGTGGTAGAGGCTATGCTGCCGTATTTTACAGAGCATTACGGCAATCCCTCTACGGTATACAGCCTGGGCGGCGAGAGCAAGAAGGCCATCACAGAAGCGCGCGAGACCATCGCGAAGGCTCTGGGTGCACAGACAGAAGAAATCTATTTCACAGCCGGCGGCAGCGAGTCCGATAACTGGGCATTGAAGGCCACCGCAGAGGCTTATAAGAGCAAGGGAAATCACATCATTACCACGAAGATCGAGCATCACGCGATCCTGCATACCTGTGAGTGGCTGGAGAAGCACGGCTATGAGATCACCTACCTGCCCGTAGATGAGAACGGCGTGGTGAAGCTCGACGAGCTGAAGGCAGCTATTCGTCCGGAGACCATCCTGATTTCCGTCATGTTTGCCAACAATGAGATCGGAACCATCCAGCCCATCAAGGAGATCGGCGAAATCGCCCATGAGCACGGCATCCTGTTCCATACCGATGCAGTACAGGCCTTCGGTCAGGTGCCCATCGACGTAGACGAATACCACATCGATATGCTGAGTGCCAGCGGCCATAAGCTGAACGGCCCCAAGGGCATCGGCTTCCTGTATATCCGCAAAGGTGTGAAGATTCGTTCCTTTATCCACGGCGGCGCCCAGGAGCGCAAGCGCCGCGCAGGTACAGAGAATGTGCCGGGTATCGTAGGACTGGGCAAGGCGACGGAGCGCGCTATGGCGACCATGAAGGAGCGCACCGATAAGGAGATTGAGCTTCGGGATTACCTGATTGACCGTGTCTTAAAGGAGATTCCCTATACCAAGCTGAACGGTCACAGAACCACCCGCCTTCCGAATAATGCGAACTTCAGCTTCAGTTTTATAGAGGGAGAGTCCCTGCTTATCATGCTTGATATGGAGGGCATCTGCGGTTCCTCAGGCTCCGCCTGCACATCCGGATCCCTGGATCCGTCTCATGTGCTGATGGCCATCGGCCTGCCGCACGAGATTGCCCACGGTTCTCTTCGCCTGACACTGAACGAGGAGATTACCAAGGAGGATCTGGACTTTGTCGTGGAGAATCTGAAGCGGATCATCGACAGACTGAGGAGAATGTCTCCGCTTTACGAGGATTTCATTAAGAAAGAAAAATAATCATTACAAATAAAAGGAGAAACAGAGTATGTACAGCGAAAAAGTAATGGATCATTTTCAGCATCCCCGTAACGTGGGAGAGATAGAGAATGCCAGCGGTGTCGGCACCGTCGGCAACGCAAAATGCGGCGACATCATGCGGATGTACCTGGATATCGACGACAACGGCGTCATCCAGGACTGTAAATTCAAGACCTTCGGCTGCGGCGCAGCAGTGGCTACCAGCAGCATGGCCACCGAGCTGGTAAAGGGCAAGACCATCCAGCAGGCGCTGGAGGTGACGAATAAAGCCGTGATGGAGGCTCTGGACGGACTTCCTCCGGTAAAGGTACACTGCTCCCTGCTGGCAGAGGAGGCCATTCACGCAGCACTCTGGGATTATGCAGAGAAGCACGGTATCAAGATCGAGGGTCTGAAGAAGCCGAAGTCTGATATCCATGAAGGCGAGGAAGAAGAGAGCGAGGACTACTAAAATCAGGTTCGCCGGAGATATAGAGCTATGGCAAAGAAAAAAGTAGTAGTAGGAATGTCCGGCGGCGTGGACTCCTCCGTGGCGGCCTATCTCCTGAAGGAGCAGGGCTACGAGGTCATCGGAGCCACCATGCAGATCTGGCAGGACGAGGACGAGTTCACCCAGGAGGAGAACGGCGGCTGCTGCGGCCTCTCCGCTGTGGACGATGCAAGAAGGGTGGCAGCGCAGCTTGATATTCCCTATTATGTCATGAATTTTAAGACGGATTTCAAAGAGGCTGTCATGGATTATTTCGTGGCAGAGTATCTGGCAGGCCGGACGCCGAATCCCTGCATCGCCTGCAACCGCTATGTAAAATGGGAGGCGCTCTTAAAGCGCAGCCTGGACATCGGTGCGGACTACATCGCCACAGGCCACTACGCCCGGGTAGAGCAGCTGCCGAACGGCCGCTACGCCATTCGCAATTCCGTCACAGCGGCGAAGGATCAGACCTACGCCCTCTATAATCTGACCCAGGAGCAGCTCTCCCATACGCTGATGCCGGTGGGTGCTTATGCAAAGGATCAGATTCGTGAAATTGCGGAGGGGCTGGGCTTTCGCGTGGCAAAAAAGCCGGACAGCCAGGAGATCTGCTTCGTCCCGGACCAGGACTATGCGGGCTTCATCGAGCGAACCACAGGCGAACCCTCGAAGGAGGGCAATTTCGTCACCGCCGACGGCACGGTGCTGGGGCGCCATAAGGGCATCATTCACTATACCATCGGCCAGCGGAAGGGTCTCGGCCTCGTCATGGGTCGTCGGGTCGTGGTCACAGAGATTCGGCCGGGCACCAACGAGGTGGTCATCGGCGAGCAGGAGGACGTCTTTACCACGACTCTTCGCGCCAATCGCCTGAACCACATGTCCGAGCCTGATTTCCCGGAAGGAAAAGAGGTTCTGGCCAAGATTCGCTACAATCACAAGGGAGCTCCCTGCGTGATACACCGGGAAGGGGAAGACCTGGTGCGTGTGGACTTCCGGGAGCCCGTCCGGGCTGTGACCCCCGGACAAGCCGTCGTCTTCTACGACGGCGACTATGTGCTGGGCGGCGGAACGATTATAGGATAAAAAGAGCAGGACATCCGTCCTGCTTATTTTTTAATGGAAATTATTTACAGTGAAAGAAACTCAGCCTTTCGCTCCCGAAATACCGTAAAGTACCGGAATCCGCATTCCCGAAGTATCTCCTTTGCATCCTCGAAGCGGTAAGCCACATACTCCGGTGTATGGGCGTCCGATCCCATGGTCAGAATCTCTCCGCTAAGCTCCCGGTAGCGGCGTAGGATGTCGCGGCAGGGGTTTGGCTCGGAGAGTCCGGCCTTGAAGCCGCCGGTATTGATTTCGATGCCCTTTCCCTTTTCGATAAGAAGCTTCAGAATCGCGTCCACCTGGTCGGCATGTTTCCGGTAGGAAAAGACACGCTCACCCTTTGGCACATAGCGGATGATATAGTCGATATGGCCGTAGACATCGAAATCATCGAAAGAGCGAATATTCTCCAGAGTCACGTCAAGATAGCGGTTTATGCCGGCAGCAGGCTCATAAGCAGCCCAGAAATCCGGATAATAGGGATCCAGGCGATCCACCAGGTGGGTGGAACCGATGAGAAAATCAAAGGACTTATCCGAAAGCCAGTCCCGGTAAGCGTCCCCCAGGTGGGGCTGCAGACCCAGCTCTGCCCCGATGCGAAGCTCGATCCGCTCCCTGTAGGCCTCCTGAAGCCTCCTCATTTCCTGAAAATAGGCATCGGTATCCAGATCAAACGTCACGTCCTCGTAGGGGTAATCCAGATCCAGATGCTCGGTCATACACATCAGAGAAAGTCCGCGCTCCAGGCCTTTTTT
>CAVKIR010000116.1:0-5781 GCA_963656395.1 Prevotella sp. CAG:279 | reverse complement strand
CGCCTCTTAGACCGGATGACTCGTATATAATACCAGAGCCACATGACACCCAGTATCAGGAAATTGGCGATCAAAAGCGTCGTCGATGTGCTGTTCATATAGCTTTGCATTCCGCCTTCCAACCCATATTGCAGTATAAAACGAATCATCTGTATGACTGCGAAGGAAAACTGGAGCAGCAGTACCACTAAAAGCGGCAATACACTTTTCAGATACGCACCGATTTTTTTCATAAGAACCTCCTTATTCGGTATGTTATATCGGGTTTTTTGAATACTACATAAATGCGAATTGCAGGAGCAGGCCGGCTCCTGCGGAGAACAGGTACAGGATACCTGTAATCGCGATATTTTCTTTCACCGGATGATTTTCCCGGAATAAGACAGCCATGCCTACACCGGCTCCGGCACAGAGCCCGGCCATAGCGGAAGCCAGACTTAAGCCCCCGGCCAGATAAAGCTCCGTGATCAGGATGGAGGACGCGCAGTTCGGAATCAGGCCGAGCAATGCAGTCAGAAAGGGCTGAAGCCACGTGTCTTTTCTAAGAAAGGCCTTCAAAGCGTCCATACCGACCAGACCGAGAATGAGATTCAAAATGGCTGTAAATACGAAGACGTAGATGGCCAGCTTGATCGTATGGCGCAGTGCCGGCCTTATGATACCGTGATCCTCACTGCAGCCGCAGCCTCTGCACAGATCTTCAATATGCTTGTGCTCTTTCCTGCCGGCGAAAAGCAGGTCCGTCAGGTATCCGGCCGCGACACCGATCAGCACCTTCCCGAGAATCAGCTTCAGTATCACCGGCCCACTGTCCGGATGCCCCAGCAAAAGCAGGATCGCTTCATCGGAGGTGGACAGGAAGACAGCCATCAGGGTACCCAGAGTGATGACACCGCCGGCGTAGAGATTCGCAGCCGCCACCGAAAACCCGCACTGGGGTATGCAGCCGAAGACGGCGCCCATCAGGGGACCGGCTTTTCCTACTTTTCCAAGAGTCCGATTCATAAAATTGTCTGAATAATGCTCCACCGCTTCCAGAAGGAAAAATGCGAGCAGCAGAAACGGGACGGTCTTCGCCGTATCCCAAAAGGCATCCAGAAGTGCATCCAATATCATTTGCGTACCTCTTTTTCGCTATCTTTTTCACATCGATCTCTAGCATAACACGCTCCCTCTTTTTATGCAAGGAACGGTTTCTGCATTTTGTTAAATTTTTGATTATTGTCTTGCTTTTTTTGCATCCTATGTTATAATGAACGTGTCTGAATACATATCAGATAAAAATAAATAATAGCGAAGTAGGATTTTATGCGTCAAGTGTTCGCAGGCTGGGGAGTCGCCGCGAAACGAAAAGGAGAGTTTGTACTCGGTCTTACGATATATTATCCGCACCCGTTGCTACAGATGAGTACATCTCATGTGTGGAGGAATCGGGCTTCATAAGCAGTCTCGATATTATTTATTTTCGTAACTCATTTCTCACACACAAGTATGGAGGTGTATTTTTTATGCAGTTCTTTTCCAAGGATGCCCTCGCCTTTCGTGAACAGTTTAACAATCTCCGAAAGGTTCAGAGTATCTGTCTCTGCGGACTTTTTGTCGCCGCCTATGTAGCCCTTTCCTTTTTTAATCTGAAGCTTACGCCCTATCTGGAGTTCCGTTTCGCTTTTCTGGCCCTGGCTGCTGCCGCTGCCTACGGCGGACCTGTGATGGGACTGACCGCCGGGATTGCGGGCGATGTGGTGAGCTATTTTGCAGCACCCCAGACCGGCCCCTTTTTTCCGGGCTTTACCATCAGCTATGCGATCCTCGGTTTCGCTTTCGGACTGATACTGTATCGCACGAGAGTCACGCCGCTGCGTGTTTTTGCGGCTACGTTCTTTGAATTTATAGAGGCCTGTACGCTGAATACTCTTTGGCTGCATTTCATGTACGGGATGGAGTGGAAATACCTCTTCACGATTCGAATCGTAAAGTGCATCGTATCCCTCGGGATCAATACTGTTCTCCTCTTCGTCTTTATGAAGGCCTTCAGTAAGATTATCGCCTGTGTTCTGACTCCCGCCGGCGTGTCCAGATCTTAAGTGCATTCGTGAAAAAAAGAACCGCATTCAGGAAATCGAGTTCCGGATGCGGTTCTTTTTGTTTTTTCTTTTTATGCTACTCTTCCAGGCTCTTTCTGGCTGCCTCGGTATGGGCTGCATAAACTTTCCGTATGCTCGGATATTCACCCAGGCCTTTCAGGATACAGGATACCTGATAGCCCTCCGCCTCAAACTGGCTCTTCCAGGAGTCTTCATCCTCACCGGACATGTCGTTGTTCGCGTGATCGCCGGCCACTACCATGAAGGGAGCCAAGGTTACCCTCTTCGGTGCCAGTGCCCGCAGCTGCTTCTTTAAGGATTCCATGGAGGGGTAAGCCTCCACCGTTCCCAGAAAGCTTCTGGTATATCCCAGATCCTTGAAGGTATAGTCCAAGGCCGCATAGACGGTATTGGCATAATGCGTGGTTCCATGCCCCATAAATACCAGCGCCTCATCCTCGGAAATGGGCGGAAATTCTGACATAACTGCCTGCAGCACTGCCACATTGTCCTCAGTGGTGGTCAGCAGCGGATCGCCGAATGCAATTTTCTTAAAAGCGCCCTGTCTTGCCAGCACATCCTCCTTCATGAGATCGTTTTCAATGCCGTTGATGATATGCGTGGGCTGCACGATTAACTCCTGCACGCCGTCCGCGATCATCTGTTCTACCGCCTCTGCTACCGTGGGAATTACGATACCGTCCCGCTTTTTCAATTTCGCGATAATCATTTTGCTGGTCCAGGCCCGGTACAGGGTATACTCCGGATACGCCGCCGCCATATCGGCCTCGATGCGATCGATTGTCTTTGCCCGGGTCTCGGGAAAGCTGGTGCCAAAGCTGACAACCAGGATTGCTTTCTTACTCTTATCTTCCATTTTTTTCCAATATCCTTGCTATTTATGTACGCTTATTTTCCGGCTAGAAGTTTCAGTGTAGTGATGGAGATATCTCCTACCACCGCCAGATCCTCCGCCTGGTAAGCGTAGGGGAAATTATCCTCGAAAAGGATCTGGGACGCGGGTGGAAACTCGTCGTCCCCGGTCCAGAGAATAAAGCGCACATGCAGGCCGTTGATATACTCAAACTCATAGGAAGCGTCGCCCAGGGTCAGCTTCTTCGCGCCAAGCTGCTCCATAGCCGCACAGAATTTATCCAGCTTGAAGCCGAACGCGAATTTAAGTCTCGTCAGGCATCTTCCTTCAAATTGCCGGAAGTATACCTCCCCCCAGGGGACCTCCCGGTAGGTTAGATACTTGCCGCTGCTCTTGACCACCTGTCCGGAAATCAGGAACCGAAGTACGCTGATTTTCGCCGCCACTGTATCCAGCAGCAGAAAGGCGCCCTCTTCCCCCTCTTTTTCCTTATGCACTGCGAATTCCGGATAATCCACCAGATAGTGATAGCCCATCAGGCGTACATGAAACTGCTGCTTTTCTTCATCGTACGCCACGCCGCAGCGCTCTGCCGCTTCCTTCGGATCAATTTTCTTATATTCGCTCAGATAGTGCTCGAAGGGGATTCTCTCTTTGTTGTCCTTTTCGTAAGGAAATTCCATGGTTGTTAAGTCTCTCTTTCTTGTTTCGTTTTCCGTCTTACATCTGTTCCATCACTGTCGGGAACAGGGAGCTGTCCGTATGGGGCAGGAAGCAGCAGGCCACAAATTCGTCCATGTAGCCCGGCTCGGTGGAAAGCTCCAGATAGGTCATGTTCTGTGCCAGCTCGTAGACCTTCTTCTCCGCCTTAGTGGATAAAAGCATTGCATAAGCACCGCACAGAGAAGAGTTGCCGATGTAGTGGTAGTACTCGATGGGAATATCCGGGAACATGCCGATATTGACTGCATTCTGCATGTTAATACCGCTTCCGATACCGCCTGCGACATAGACCTCCTCGATCATGCTGATGTCGAAATCCAGGCTCTTCAGCATCGTACGGATCGCGGAGAAAATCGCACCCTTGGCACGGATAAAGTTGTCGATATCCACTTCGGTAATCTCCACGTCCTTGCTGCCGGCAGCTTCCTCCTCGAAGGCAAGTATGTAGCTTCCCATTCCATAATGATCATGCCGTACGCGCTTTCCTTCCCGGATGAATTTTCCCTTGGGGCTGATGATGCCGCAGCGGAACAGCTCCGCAATGACATCGATGATACCGGAACCGCAAAGGCCGATGGGCTTCTGCCCCGGATCGCCGATGATGTCGAAGGTGGGCTCCATGGTCTCCTTATCGATCTGACATGCCTCGATGGCTCCGTCTGTCGCACGCATACCACAGCTGATATCGCCGCCCTCGAAGGCCGGACCGGCGGAACATGCACAGCTCATCATGAAGTCGGAATTGCCGAATACCAGCTCACCGTTGGTTCCCAGGTCGATAAACAGAGAGAAATGGGGCTGGTTCCAGAGCATGCTGACTAATGCACCGGCGGTAATATCTCCGCCCACATAACTGCCGATATTCGGTGAGATAATGACATGCGCATCAGGATGTACGTTCAGGCGAATGTTCGATGCATAGATGGAATTGGTTTTATAAAAGGCCGGAATATAGGGCTCCATACGTAAGGGGTCTGCATTGATACCCACCAGCAGATGGTTCATGGTGGAGTTGCCGCCGACGGACAGACGGTAAATCTGGCGGGAGCTTAAGCCTGCCGCCCGGCTCATCTGCTGAATCATGGGATTCAGGGTCTCATCGATGATGGCATCCTGCAGCTTCTTATGGCCGCCCGGCTTCTGGGACTCGATGATACGGTTGATTACGTCCGCACCGTACCGGATCTGTCCATTACCGGAGGAGGCCTTGGCCAGAATCTTCCCGTTTTGCATATCGACCAGAACAGCGGATACTGTGGTGGTACCGATATCGATAGCCAGACCTGCCGCTACGACGTCCGAGGACTTTTCGAACACATCGTATACGAATACGTGCTCCTTATTCTGGGCAATGACGCACTGCACCTCGAAGTCGCTTGCGCGCAGCACATCCGGAAGCTCCATCAGCACAGAAAACGGAAGCTCGATCTTCTCAATACCGGTCGCTGCCTGCAAAGCCCGTGTGAGCCGTTCGTTGTCCGGCATCGTATCGTCCAGCGTTGGAATGTCCATCTTCAGATTAATGATACGGATGTTGTTCCCCAGTGTCAGATCCGCCTCTGCCAGATGCTCCATGCAGTCGTCGAAAATCTTGATTTCCTGAGGGGAGCTTAAGTCGGCTACCTTCATACGGCTTCGGTAGGCGGATGCGATATCCGGCACCATGACCTGTACATCTCCTGCTACGGTACTGCAGCAGGCCAGACGCCAGCCCTGTTCCCACTCTTCCTCATTGATATGGCGGGTCTTCTTGGAATCCAGCTCGCCTCCCAGCAGTTTTACGCGGCATTTGCCGCAGGAACCATTGCCGGAGCAGGGCGCGTCGATCACCACATTCGACTTTCGCGCCGTCTCCAGCAGATTCTCTCCTGCCATGGTTGAAACCGTCACTTCTTCGCCGTTTTCAAACCGGAATACAACATTTGCCATTTTTTATCCTCCTGATTGATCCCCTCTTGAACAAAAATCCCTTTGTCAAGAGTATAACATACTCTTATTGCTTAGTCCAATCTAACTTGCATATTTTTCCGCTTCTATCATGAGGTATGTTACTGTACAAACGCCAGCCAGTCCATGATGGCTCGCAAAGGCGGCCCTATA
>CAVKIR010000115.1:0-5788 GCA_963656395.1 Prevotella sp. CAG:279 | reverse complement strand
CGCATTTCTGCGGTTTGTAGGGATTTTAAGTTTGATAAAGTGTCGAAGACCCGGCAGCCTTTGCGATGTATCCCACATCGATCGGCGAGCTTTTTGCCGTGGCAGATGCAGGACTTCTGATGCCGCCCAAATCCACCTGGTTCGAGCCAAAGCTTCGCAGCGGATTATTTATCCATGCGTTGAAATCCTAAAAGAAGCTTGCAATCAAAGGGGAAATGCACTATAATAAGCGCTGTTAGAAAATGGGAAGCAAAGTCAGAGGAGGATTATTATGACTGCTAAGAAAGCAACACAGACCGCAAAGAAGGCAGAGAATGTAAAGATAAGTGCTCCGTCTGCAACAGTAGAGACAACAAAGACAGAGACAGCGCAGAAGGCTGAGACGGTAAAAAAAGAAGTAAAAGAAGAAGTGAAGGCAGTAGCGAAGCAGGACGAGGTAAAGGCAGAGGCACCGAAGAAGGATACAGCTAAGGCCGTGAAGGCTGAGGCTCCGAAGGAAGAGAAGAAGGCTGAGCCGAAGAAGCGTGCAGCGAAGCCGAAGACAGAGAAAAAGGAAGCAGTGCAGAATGTCTACGTACAGTTCCTGGGAAAGGAGATTCTGACCTCCGATCTGGTGGCACAGGTGACGGAGAGCTGGGTGGCACAGGGACATCGTGCATCCTCCATCAAGGAGCTGAACCTGTATGTGAAGCCGGAGGACAGTGCAGCATACTATGTGATCAACGGCAAGGAGAGCGGCAAGATCGAGTTGTAGCTTTTTTCCGTTCATAACAAGAGTCTTTCCATCGTGAGACAACGATGGGGAGACTCTTTTTTTGCTGAAATTTTCTCTTGCCATTCGAATTTAAAAGTGCTATACTAAAGCCCATATCAAGAAGTACGCACAAATGTCTTTGTCAGGCGAACAAAATGCAGAAAAATGTCGGCGAGAGACAAAGCGTGCCAAGAGGAGGAAAAGTTATGAAAAAGCGAGCATTATCCATACTACTTACAGCTGCCATGGTCAGCACCATGCTGGCAGGCTGCTCCGGCGGAAGCTCAGACAGCAGCTCCGCGAGCGCTGACACATCTGCTGCCGACGGCAATGTCGTAAAGATCGGTGTCTATGAGCCGGCATCCGGAGACAACGGAGCAGGCGGAAAGCAGGAGACCTTAGGTATCCAGTATGCGAATTATGTGACACCGACCGTCGAGATTGGCGGCACCGAGTATACCGTACAGCTGGATATCGTGGACAATGAGTCCTCGAATGACAAGGGACCCTCTGCAGCGGCAAAGCTGGTAGGCGATAAGGTATCTGTCGTACTTGGTTCCTATGGCTCCGGCGTTTCCATTGCAGCTTCCGATGTATTTAAGGAGGGAGGCATCCCGGCCATCGGCGTGACCTGTACGAATCCGCAGGTAACGGAGGGAAATACCCATTACTTCCGTATCTGCTTCCTGGATCCCTTCCAGGGAACCGTACATGCGAACTTTGCAAGCGAGAAGTTCGGCGCAAAGAAGGCTTATGTCCTGACCAAGCTTGGAGATGACTATTCCACAGGACTGGGATACTACTTCACACAGGCCTTTGAAGAGCTGGGCGGAGAAGTCGTAGCTGAGACCTTCCAGGATGGCAACAGTGACTTCACATCCTATATCACCTCTGCAAAGAATGCAGGCGCGGATGTAGTCTTCGCACCGACCTCCACAGAGGCAGCAGCCCTGATTATCGAGCAGGCTTCCGCACAGGGACTGAATGTTCCGATTCTTTCCGCAGATACCTGGGATTCCAACGTTATCCTGAATGCTGCGAAGGGTAAGGATCTTCAGATCTATGTAACAACCTTCTATCAGGAGGGTGCAAATCCGGAATTTGATGCCGGTATCAAGGAATGGATCAACGACGACTCCACTGCAAAGGCGAACAACGGCGGCGATGATACCGTATCCGGTCTGACCGTTATGGGCTATGACGCATACTATACCGCACTGGAGGCTCTGAAGGCAGCAGGCTCCACGGATCCGGCAGCAGTGAATGAAGCACTCTGGGATGTAGATTACACCGGTGTAACCGGACATATCACTTTCAATGAGACAGGCGATGCGAACCGTGACACCGCTTACATCAAGCAGGCGAATACCGAGACGGGCGAATGGGAGTTCGTAGCAGAGCAGAGCGTAAGCAAATAAGTTAAAACAAAAAGGCTGAAAAGCTTCAGTGGCGGGAGCGTAAATGCACGCTCCCGCCATTACCCATGTTTTTTGGAGGTTATTGTATGGAATGGATCAACCAGAACCTGCCCTATCTGATGGCAGGCATTTCCGTAGGCGGCCAGTACGCGCTGATCGCCATCGGCTACACCATGGTCTACGGAATTTTGAGACTGATTAACTTCGCCCATGGCGATATCTTCATGGTGGCGGGTCTGATTATGGTATATGCCATGACGGTTATGCCTATCTATGTGGCGATTCCGCTGATGATTGTGCTGACGGTGCTCTTAGGCTTTACCGTAGAGCGCGTGGCTTATAAGCCTCTTCGAAGCGCTCCGCGAATGTCCATCATGATTTCTGCGATCGGAATGTCTTATCTTTTGCAGAACCTGGCCCTCTATGTGACCGGCGGTCTGTCTCAGCAGTATCCGGCTATTCCGTGGCTCAGCGATACCATCACAATTTTTGGTGCAACGACCAAGCGCGTAACCGTCATCACTCCGGTTCTGACCATCGTGCTGGTGCTGGCTCTGGTAGCCCTGATCAAATATACCAAGATCGGTATGGCCATGCGTGCGGCCTCCCGTGATTTCGAGACCTCGCAGCTGATGGGAATCAAGATCAATTCCGTCATCAGCATGACCTTTATCATAGGAAGCTTTCTGGCAGCTATCGGAAGTATGCTGTTTTTCACAAACTACACCGGTGTTACACCGACTGCGGGTGCGATGCCCGGTCTGAAGGCCTTCGTAGCTGCTGTATTCGGCGGCATTGGGTCGATTCCCGGAGCTGTCATCGGAGCCTTCATTATCGGTATCTGCGAAAATATCATCAAGGGCTTGGGCTGGACCACCTTCTCAGATGCGTTCACCTTTGCCCTCCTGATTGTGATTCTCATCGCCAAGCCCACAGGCCTGTTCGGTGAGAAGGTTATAGATAAGGTATAAGGAGGCGTTCAATCATGAAAAAACAGACAAAGGTCATGTGGAACGTCGGCCTGATCGTAGGACTTCTTCTTCTGCTCTTCGTGCTGGAGCAGATTTTGCCGTCCAGTTCCATGTTATTTACGGTATTGAAAAAGGGTGCAATTTACGCGCTGGTAGCAGTGTCTATGAATCTGCTGAACGGCTTTACCGGCCTGTTTTCCTTAGGTCAGGCAGGCTTTATGCTGCTGGGTGCTTATACCTATGGAATCCTGACGATTCCGGTAGAATCCAGAGCCAGTGTTTATCAGTATTTTGACGGCGGTATTGTACAGTTTACGATTCCGGTTCCCCTGGCGCTGATCGCAGGCGGTATCGTGGCAGCCGTATTCGCTTACCTCATCGGTCTTCCGGTTCTGCGCCTGAAGAGCGACTATCTTGCCATTGCAACCCTGGGCTTTGCGGAGATCATCCGTGCGGTATTTCAGTGGGATAAGCTGGGGCCTCTGACCAACGGCTCCAACCTGCTTCGTAATTTTCCGACATTTAAATCGGTATTGTATCCCTTTATCGTATCAGGTATCTGCATCGCCGTCATCGTGATGCTCATCAATTCCACCTACGGCCGTGCCTTTAAAGCCATCCGTGATGATGAAATCGCAGCGGAGGCCATGGGAATTAACCTTGCTCACCATAAGAAGCTGGCATTCGTCATCAGCTCCTTCTTTGCAGGAATTTCCGGCGGACTTCTGGCGATGTATCAGACTACGATTCAGGCTTCCATGTTCAAGTCAGCCATGACCTATGAAATTCTGCTGATCGTCGTTATCGGCGGCATCGGATCCGTGACAGGAAGCTGCATCAGCTCCTTCCTGTTTATCGCCTGCTCCGAGTGGTGGCTGCGTTTCCTGGACAATGACAATCTCTACATCGGAGGTTTTCATGTACCGCTCCTGCGTGCAGGCTTCCGTAAGGTCGTATTTTCTGTCATCATCATGTGTGTCGTGCTGTTTTATCGCAAGGGAATCATGGGCGACAGGGAATTTTCGATCGAAGGAATTGCGAATTTCTTCCGCAGTCGATTTAAGAAAAAGAACATTACGGAAGGAGGCGCTTCCAAATGAGTACGGAAAATGTACTGAAGGTAGAGAATATCACCATGCAGTTCGGCGGTGTCATTGCCGTGGACAATATGAATCTGGAGATCAACAAGGGCGAAATCGTGTCCCTCATCGGCCCGAACGGAGCCGGTAAGACCACAGCCTTCAATGTGATTACAGGTGTCTATGCGCCCAGCAACGGCGCTATCTATTATAAAGGAAATAAAATCGTCCAGAATCATCCCCAGGGCAAGATGAAGAAGCTGTATCGGGGCGAGAATCCGGCTATGTATACAGGACAGCATGTGCTTTCCCCCACACCGGATAAGATTACCAGGCTTGGCATTGCGCGAACCTTTCAGAATATCCGGCTTTTCAAGAGCCAGACCGTATTCGACAACATTCTGATCGCGAAGCATATGCTGCGCACCAGCAATATTTTCACTGCTACCTTCCACCTGAACGGAAAGGAAGAGGCGCAGATGCGGGAGGAGACGGAGCGTCTCCTGGAGATCGTAGGTCTGACCGACGTCCGGGATGAGCTGGCCACGTCTCTGCCCTACGGCAAGCAGCGCCATCTGGAGATTGCCCGTGCGCTTGCCACGAAGCCGGAGCTTCTGCTTCTGGACGAGCCGGCAGCCGGCATGAACCCGCAGGAGACATTGGAGCTGACGGAGTTCATCGATAAGATCCGCAGGCAGTTCAACCTGACTGTCTTCATGATCGAGCACCACATGGATCTGGTTATGGAGATATCCGATCGCATCTATGTGCTGGATTTCGGAAAGCCGATCGCGGAGGGTACACCGGAGGAGATCCGGAACAATCCGAAGGTAATCGAAGCTTATCTGGGAGGTGCAGACAATGAGTAATATTCTGGAAGTCAAGGATCTGAACGTATCCTATGGCGGCATAAAGGCTGTGAAGGATATCAGCTTCGTTGTACCCAAGGGCGAGGTCGTAACTCTGATCGGAGCCAACGGAGCAGGAAAAAGCTCGACACTTCGATCCATCGTGGGACTGGTAAAGCCGGAGAGCGGCAGCATTCTCCTGAAGGGAGAGGAGCTGGCCGGCGTCTCCACCGAGCAGATCGTCACGAAGGGCATCACCCTGGTACCGGAGGGACGCCGCGTCTTCCCGGACATGACGGTGGCGGAGAACCTGAAAATCGGTGCCTATATGCGGAAGGATTCCATCGACGCGGACCTAAACTGGGTCTATGACCTCTTCCCGAGGCTGAAGGAGCGTTCCTGGCAGCTGGCCGGAACCCTGTCCGGCGGTGAGCAGCAGATGCTGGCCATCGGCCGCGCGCTGATGTCGAGACCGGAGATCATCATGATGGATGAGCCTTCTCTGGGTCTGGCTCCCATCGTCGTAAAAGGGGTGTTCGATATCATCCGCGAGATCAATAAGCAGGGCGTCACGATCCTTCTGGTGGAGCAGAATGCGAATATGGCTCTGAAAGCGGCTAACCTGGGTTATGTCATGGAGACCGGTCGGATTACCATGACCGGAACCGGTGCCGAGCTTCTGGAAAATGAAGAAGTGAAGGCTGCTTATTTGGGAAAG
>CAVKIR010000114.1:0-5822 GCA_963656395.1 Prevotella sp. CAG:279 | reverse complement strand
GAAGTAGAATTGTGGGAGTGCGAAGCACGGAACAATTCGTGTAACCAAAAGTTCGTGTGTTTTGACACCCGAACCTATTTTATGCCCTTGAAGGAAGGAGAAGTAAAATGTATAATGAAAAGGAGAAGTGAGGATGAGTAACAGAACAAGTGCAAAATCAAAACGCAGAAAGCGCAGCGGGATCAGGAAAGAAGTACAGAGGGAACATAAGGATCGACTGTTTCGGCTGATTTTCAAGGACAAGGAGGATCTGCTGGATCTGTACAATGCCGTCAATGGAACCGATTATGAGAATGCAGATGAACTGGAGATTACCACCATTGAAGATGTAATTTACCTCAGCATGAAAAATGACCTATCCTTTATGTTTGGCGTTGTCATGAATCTGTATGAGCATCAGAGCACCTGGAATGAAAATATGCCATTTCGGGGATTTTTCTATTTCTCGGAGCTATATCATCGGTACCTGAACGCAAAGGGAATAAAGCTGACAGATGAACGGAGGCGCGTGATGGTTCCGTTTCCCAAGTATGTAGTCTTTTATAATGGTAAGGCGGATATGCCGGATCGAGTGGAGATGAAGCTGTCAGATTGTTTCATAAAGCCGGACAGAGAGGAAGGGGAGCCTTGCCTGGAATGCAAAGCGACAGTATTGAATATCAATGCAGGCCGGAATAAGAGCATAATGCAGAAATGCAAAAGATTATGGGATTATTCATATTTTGTAGGTCAGATTCGCTGGTATATGAATGAAGGCTTTTCACTGGATGAGGCAACGGAGTTTAGTATCAGGTGGTGCATTGACAGGGGAATACTGACAGATATTCTGAAAAAATACGGAACGGAGGTGTATAGAATGATACTGACTGAGTACGACGAACAGGAAGAACGGGAATATCAGAGAAAAGAAGGCCGCGAGGAAGGTCGAGCAGAAGGCCGTGAAGAAGGCCGAACAGAAGGATATAATTTAAAATTGCTCTCCTTGATTCAGAAAAAGTATGCCAAAGGAAAGCCTCTTACACAGATAGCAGATGAAGTGGAGGAAGATATAGAGAGCATTCGTCCATTGTATGATTTGGTTCTGAAAAATCCGGACAAAACACCGGAAGAATTATCCCTTCTTTCTATGCGTTAGTTGCGAAAAAAAGTGCCGGTGGGTTTACCTGCCGGCACTTTTTTACTGCCGACTTCGCAAAAGAATAGTATTTCCAATCCACCGCACAAGTGTTATAGTAGATATGAATGAAAAAATGCGCATATATGCGTATATAAAAGGAGAATACAGATGTCATCATTAACTATCAGCGCAGAGGAAGAAAAAAGACTGAAGGGTCTTGGATTTCTGAACAATAAGGGCACGGACAACTTTTCCGCCCGTGTGCTCACCGTGAACGGCAAGGTGACCGCGGCACAGCAGCGATGCCTGGCAGAGGCGGCGGAGCAGTTCGGCAACGGCTGCCTCACCTTTACCACCCGACAGACCGTAGAGGTACAGGGCATTCCCTACGAGAAAATCGAGGCATTCCAGGCCTATATCGCAAAGGAAGGACTGGAGACCGGCGGAACGGGTCCGAAGGTTCGTCCGGTAGTATCCTGTAAGGGAACCACCTGCCAGTACGGCCTTCTGGATTCCTTTGCCATTTCCGAGGAGATTCATGAGCGGTTCTACAAGGGCTATCACGATGTAAAGCTGCCCCACAAGTTCAAGATCGCGGTAGGCGGCTGCCCGAACAACTGCGTGAAGCCGAATCTGAATGATCTGGGCATCATCGGACAGAGTATCCCGAATTTCGATGAATCGGCCTGCAAGGGCTGCAAGAAATGCGCCATCGAGGCCGTCTGTCCTATGGGCGCGGCCAAGGTCGTGGATAAGAAGCTCCACATCGACCCGGAGGTCTGCATCCATTGCGGCCGTTGCCGCGGCAAATGCCATTTTGACGCTATGAAGGAGAGCACCTACGGCTTCAAGATCTATATCGGCGGCCGTTGGGGAAAGAAGATCTCCCATGGTCGGGCGCTAAGCAAGGTGTTCACCTCCAAGGAGGAGGCTATGGACGTCATCGAGCGCACCATCCTGTTCTTCCGGGATAACGGCCTGCCCGGCGAGCGTTTCGCCGAGACCATCGAGCGCCTGGGCTTCGAGAACGTGGAAAGGGCATTATTGGGCTGATTTATTGACGAAAGCCCGCCTGTATGCTAAACTGACCGGGGTTAAGAACGCAAGGAGTTAAGAACATGTTAAACCAGTTTTCAAGAACAGAATTACTGCTGGGCAAAGAGGCCATGGAGATCCTGGAGCATTCCCGCGTGGCAGTCTTCGGCATCGGCGGCGTGGGAGGCTATGTGGTGGAGGCTCTGGCCCGCAGCGGGGTGGGAGCCTTTGACCTCATCGACGACGATAAGGTATGCCTGACGAACCTGAACCGCCAGATTATCGCTACCCGGAAGACCGTGGGCAAATATAAGGCGGAGGTCATGAAGGAGCGAATCCTGGAGATCAATCCGAAGGCGGAGGTGGATACACATCTCTGCTTCTTCCTGCCGGAGAATAAGGATGCATTCGATTTCAGTCGGTATACCTACGTGGTGGACGCCATCGATACAGTTACCGCGAAGATAGCCCTGGTGGAGGAGTGCGAGAAGGCAGGCGTGCCCCTCATAAGCAGCATGGGTGCGGGCAATAAGCTGAATCCCTTTCTCTTCGAGGTGGCGGATATCTATAAGACCAGCGTATGCCCGCTGGCGAGAGTTATGCGACGGGAGCTGAAAAAGCGCGGCATCCGGAAGCTGAAGGTGGTTTATTCCAAGGAAAAAGCGGTACGTCCCATCGAGGATATGTCCATCAGCTGCCGGACGAACTGCATCTGTCCGCCGGGAGCCAAGCATAAATGCACCGAGCGTCGGGATATTCCGGGCTCCACGGCATTCGTACCGTCCGTAGCCGGACTTCTGATTGCCAGTGAGATCGTAAAGGATCTGACGGAGGATGCCATGAAGCGCACCCGGGCAGCCCAGGAGCAGAAGGAGAGATAAATGAAGGGAAAATTATATGGAATCGGTGTGGGTCCGGGCGATCCGGAGCTGCTGACGCTGAAGGCAAAACGGATTCTCGATGAGGCGGATCTCATCGCCGTTCCGGTAAAAGAGGCCGGAGAAGAGAGTACCGCACTGGAAATCATCCGCCCGGTGGTGGACCTGGAGCATAAGAACCTTCTGGAAGTCATTTTCCGGATGGCAAAGGACAAAGAGGAGCGGAAGAAATGCCGGGCGGCGGCCTGCGAACAGCTGACCGCAGAGCTTTCCGAGGGAAAGAATATCGCCATGATTACGCTGGGCGACGTGTCTGTATACAGCACCTATATGTATGTGAACCAGTACGTGGCCGAGCATGGCTTCGAGACCGAAATTATCCCGGGCATCCCGTCCTTTTGCAGCGGAGCGGCGGCGGCACAGTTACCGCTGATGGAGGGAAATGAGTCCCTGGTCATCGTGCCCTCTGTCCGGGCAGAGCAGCAGGTGGAGGATGCTATCGCCCACTATGACAATGTGGTCATCATGAAGGCGGGCGGCAGCATCGGCCGTATCCTGGAGCTGATGCAGCAGTATGGCCGCGCGGAAAAGTGTGCTACGGTCATCAGCTGCGTGGGCATGAAGGATGAATACATCGGACCGTTGGATCCAGAGAGAACATACAGTTATTTCACGACTGTGATTATCAAGAGAGAGAAGAGGTAGGGGAAATGGTATCATTTATCGGAGCAGGCCCGGGCGATCCGGAGCTTCTGACGATCAAGGGAAAGAAACTCATCGACAGCGCGGACATCATCATCTACGCGGGTTCCTTAGTAAATCCGAAGGTATTGTCGGATGCCAAGGAGGGCGCGCAGATCTATAACAGCGCCACCATGACGCTGGAGGAAGTACTGGCGGTCATGAAGGACGGCGAGGATAAGGGACTGAAGGTAGTTCGTGTCCATACCGGTGACCCGGCCATCTTCGGCGCGCATCGGGAGCAGATGGATGCATTGGATCGCATGGGGATCACGTATGAGGTCATCCCGGGTGTCAGCTCTTTCCTGGCTACAGCGGCAGCATTGAAGAAGGAATATACCCTGCCGGGCGTGAGCCAGACCGTGATCCTGACCCGTATGGAGGGCAGAACCCCCATGCCGGAGGGCGAGAAGCTTCAGGATCTGGCGAAGCATCATGCCACCATGATCATTTTCCTGAGCATCGGTATGATGGACGAGCTGTCCGCTACTCTTCGGAAGGAATACCGCCCGGATACGCCGGTAGCTGTCGTCTACAAGGCCAGCTGGCCGGAGCAGAAGATCGTGCGGGGCACCCTTTTAGATATCGCCGATAAGGTAAAGGCAGCGGGCATCACCAAGACCGCCCTGACGGTGGTAGGTGATTTCCTGGGCGACGACTATGAGCTCTCCAAGCTCTACGACAAGACCTTCACCCATGAGTTCCGGAAGGGAGTCGACGCGTAATGAGTATCCGGCTTATCAGTATCAGCCACAAGACAGCACCACTCAAGGTTCGGGAGCTTTTTGCCTTTACGAAGGAGAAGCAGGCGGAGCTTGGGCGGATCCTTATCGAGGAGGGCGGTGCGGCAGAAAGTGTCATCATCGCCACCTGCAATCGGACGGAGATCTATACCTACTTTGACAAGGCGCAGGATACAAGAAAAAATGGATTTACGAAGCTGCAGGAGCTGATTCTCCGGGAATCCGGCGCAGCGGCTCTCACGGAGGATGTGTCCGACTATCTGCGTTTCTATCAGGATCGAAAGGCTGTTAATCACTTATTTTTGGTGACGGCGGGTCTCGATTCCATGGTGGTGGGCGAGGATCAGATCCTCGGTCAGGTAAAGCAGGCTCTGGATCTGGCCCAGGAGGCGGGCAACAGCGGCAAATACCTGAACACCCTGTTTCGCTATGCGGTGACCTGCTCCAAGAAGATTAAGACCGATACCGACCTGTCGAAGACCTCCGTGTCCACAGCGACCCTGGCGGTCAAGGCAGCGGAGGAGGCCTTCGGCGGCAGCCTGGATGGCAAGAATGTCATGGTGATCGGCGGAACCGGCCAGATCGGCGGCATCGTGCTGAAGAATCTCTACAGCCTGAAGGGTCTCAATATCTACAGCACCATCCGCAATGTGACCCTGACCCACGACGCGCATATCAAGAGCGAGTCCAATACGCTGATTGATTATCAGGACCGTTACGACTACGTGGATCAGATGGATGTCATCATCAGTGCCACAGCCAGTCCGCATTATACACTGACCGGCACGAAGGTAAAGGAACACCTGAAGACCGACAAGGTGCGGGTATTCATAGACCTGGCGGTTCCGGTGGACATCGAGGAGAGTGTCGCCGAATTTCCGCATACCTTCTTTTATAATATGGATGACTTTGAAGAGTTAGCAGATGCTAACAATCGGGCGAAGAAGGAGGCAGTCTGTCAGGCGGGTGAGATTCTGGCAGAATACGAAGAGGATTTCCTGTGCTGGATGATTTTCCAGCAGGCAGTACCGCAGCTGCAGGAGGTCAAGCACTGGATGGAGGGCGAAGCGGAGAAAAAGGGCTTCGGCAAGGCCATCGACAAGCTGTTTTACCGGATTCGGGAAAATGCCACGCCCGAGGAGCTGGAGGCCTTCGTGCACTGCCTGCGGGAGCCGGAGGACTAAAGCGAACTGTGAAAGCAAGAGGGAGATTATAATGGGAAAATTATATGTAGTGGGCTTCGGCCCCGGCGGCTATGAGCATATGACCGCCAAATGCATCGATGTGATAGAAAAGGCAGACATTATT
>CAVKIR010000113.1:0-5826 GCA_963656395.1 Prevotella sp. CAG:279 | reverse complement strand
TCGTATATCTACATTTGCTGTAGATGTCGTTATATTATTTCCGTATGCATTATCACAGGACAAAAATCCAAAAATTCCGGAAGCCATGGAATTGGAATAAATCTCTACCCCCGGTGCATTGAAGCAGTCCAGGATCTGCACGCTATAGCTCTGTGACTTTTCTGCACTGGATGCTTCAAAATTCGTGATATTACCCAGGATTCCTGCGCTGTCGTTGGCTCCGTTGCCTAAGCTACCGTCTCTCTTGTAAAGATTTCCGTAATTGCCGCAGCTGATAATGTTATACTCGTTATCCTCATAGGCATGGTAAAGCTGTGCCACGATGCCGCCGGATGCGCCCACCCAGCCTGCTGCATAGGTGGTCTGCAGGTTGCCGTAGTTGCGGCAGTTCTCGATGGTGCCGCCGCTGCCTGTCCACTGACCCATGATGCCGCCGGAATAGTGCGAATTGTAGCAATAGACCATGCCATAGTTGACACAGTAGGAGATGGTCCAGTCGCTGCTGGTGCTGTTGTTCTGGTTTCCGATGATGCCGCCGGCAAAACGGTTGGTCTGACCGCTGGCGATCTGACGGCCTACGAAGGCTCCGTTCACCAGATAGCTTAAGTCCTTCTCGGACTCGTTCATGCCGATGATGCCGCCGGTGCCGACACCGATGGCCTCGGATTTGTTATTCAGGAACCACTTTCCGGAGACGCAGTGATCCAGGGCACCCTCGGTGCTGTTATAGGCTGTGATGCCGCCCAGGTTGCCGTTGGTGGAGAGGATGAGCTTCACACAATCAGCTGTGACCGATGTGCTGTTCTGATTGTAGGATAGATTTTCTACATTCGTATTATTTTTCCAGGTCACATAGGTTTTCAATGCTGTAAGGCCTTCGTAACTTGCATTGCGGTTGATCTGCTCCAAGACTGATGCATTCTTCAGGTTGTCTGTAACATCGGTATGCTTCAGGATCGCAGAGGTCTGCTCACTGCCAGATCCGGTGATCATGCCCTTATTAAAGCCCGCGATGCCGCCCAGCATACCGTAGGCTGCTGTCAGGGAGCTGTCCGCATTATTTTTCAAAACGCATTTCTCTATCTTCGCGTTCGTCTCGTTCTTGCCGGTGATGCCGCCCGCATGGGTGGCCAGTGCTTCCTTCTCCTCTGCGGAGCTGGTGCTGGTGGCTGTATAGACACCCTGAACAGACAGGGTGATCTTATCTACCTTGTCGACTTTAAGGGTCGCATAGTTGATGCCTGCGATGCCGCCGTAGCAGTTGCCTGCCACGCCCTGCTTTTCTGTGATAGTGCCGGAGAATGTACAGTCTGTCACAGTTGCTGCTGACGCTGCAGCTGCGCTGCCATCGCTTTCAGTACTCTGGGGCTCCAGGCCGTTCTGACCCACGATACCGCCGAGGTAGCGATAATTTGTAAAGTCCACAAAAGTAAGGGCAGTTGAAGTAATGTTGTTTACAGCCTTCTCGTTGACACCTACTGCACCGCCTACGGTGAGGGTACCACTGCCGGGGATCTCCGGCATATATTTCAGATCGGTATTCGTTACGGTTCCCTGATTTCTGCCGGTGATGCCGCCAAAGATGGCCGCATCTCCCTGAAGTGTCACGTTGGCTGTAGGCTTGCTGCCCATGATCATGCCGGTATTGACTGCACAGATCGCGCCCATCTCATCGGTACCATGGCTGGTCAGTGTTACCTTGGCATCAGACGTTCCTGTAACCATGCTATCTATGATGCTACCTGCATTTTGCGCCACGATGCCGCCCACATAGCCGTCGCTGGTGGTGACACTGCCGTAGTCCGTACATAATTCGATGGTATGTTCAGAAGCATTCACACCTGTGATGCCGCCCGCATTGCCCTGATCGGCTGTGACGGAAACAGACCGGTTCACAGCGTTTGTGATATCACCCTCGTTACTGCCCACGACGCCTCCGGCATTGCCTTCCGTAGCCTGCACGAGTTTTACTTGACTAACTAACTGTTTCTTGTTGTCTCCCAGATTTCCCTCGTTGACACCGATGATGCCGCCCACATTCGTCTTACCGCGAACCGTCAGGCCGGAGCCTGCGGCGACGATTTCCGTAAAACTTGCTTCAGAGCCGGTTACGACAAGGGTGCCGCCTGCCTCGTTCTGACCCACGATGCCGCCTACTGCCTGCCCCTTCGTGGACTGCACCGTCCTGGTTACAGAGTTCGTCGCCTCGTCCTTCAGTGTCAGGGTACCGCTGTTTCGTCCGGCTACGCCGCCGACCCGGTCTCCTGCACCGGTGACATTGGCACCGCTTACGCTTTCCTTCACCTGACCGCCGGCCAGGTTCCAGGCTACGATGCCGCCGACGGTATCCTTACCGGTGACGGTTCTGCCCTCTGCTGTGCTGCAGGCCTCGATGGTGCCTGCGGTATAAGAGTGACTGCTGTAGCTCTTATCCCTTGTATCGCTCGGCTGTATATTGATGGCCGCGATGCCGCCCAGATAGCTTAAGCCCGCGTTGCCAAAGTTGCCATTCAAGGAGCAGTCATAGACATAGCCCGCGTTCAGACCCACGATACCGCCGATGCCCATGCTGTCGGACATATTGCCGGTATTCGTACAGTGATCGATGACCTGATTTTCCAGATTGACGCCGATGATGCCGCCCACGAAGTGAAGCTTCACCGTCTCATCCGAGAAGCTGCTGTTCACTTCCTTGCTTTTTACAAAATTTGCCAGTTCAATTCCCTGATCTGCCCCTACGGACGAGAGCAGAGAGATGTTGCCTGCATTCCGGCAGTTCTTGATGACCAGCCGGCTGTCCTTTTCGCAATATCCCACGATGCCGCCTGCATAGTAGCCGGCCTCCAGGGGGATCTTGTTGGTGTCGGTGGTAAAGCTATCTTTGTTTTCTGCTGTGGTCAGGGTCAGTGTATATTCATTCGTGGACGCTTTTACAGACTCCGGGAGCTTATCAGCTGTCAGATCCGGAAGAAGCTTCTCATTCGCGTTCGCGGACGACTGTGCCGTCTCCAGTGCCTCCCGGATGCCGCCTGTAATCTCATCCGCTGTCAGCTGCTTCTCCCCGTAGGTTCGTTCATAACCGATGATGCCGCCCACAAAGGCAGTTCCGCGGATGGTGCCCAGAGAGTTGTCTGTGCGAAGCGTACTTGCCTCTACATTTTTTGACAGTGCCACCACATTGGCACCGATGACACCGCCGACATAGTAGCGGCCCTCTACGCTTCGGGGCTTTATAACCAGGTCTTCCGTCAGGATCCTTTCGGACGCATTCAGGCCGAAGCAGCCTCCTACCGCGTCGCCGGTTCCGTAGATGCGTCCGCCGATGAGCTCATAGGCTGCATTCAGGGTACCGTTCACATCATTGAAGCCTGCGATGCCGCCCACGTAGCTTTTTCCTGCCACGATGCTGGAGACAGCCTTTACGGTTACTTTTTCGCTAGTACTGTCAAACTTGATTTGTCCATTGTTGTAGCCTGCGATGCCGCCCACATAGTCGCCGGTGGCCTGCCAGGTCTCCACAATCATCTTGTAGATGGAGCTGTCATAGTCGGAAAGGTAGCTGGCGCAATCCGATATCGTGGCACCTCTCTCATTGTAGCCCACGATGCCGCCTGCATATTTTCCATAGGCTGCTGCGATACCGTTATTGATACAATTCTCGAGGGTTACATGTTCCTCATTTCTACCGGTGATGCCGCCGACATAGGTCTCACCGATGACGTAGCTGCGGTTTGTCGTGACGGAGACTGCTCCGGTGACCCGGATGGCACTGCCGCCGCTGGTGCCCAGAGCTCCGGCGATGCCGCCGACGTAGTTGGCTCCTAAGACATAGCCGTTCTTCTGGGTCGCACAGTCATTCAAGACGGTCACGTCACCGAAGCCCACGATGCCACCGACGTAGTCACCCTTCAGGACAGTTTGTCTCTGATCGCTGCTGTAGCTATAGTTCTTCGCCCGGCCGGAGGCAGTCTCACAGCCGTAGAGGATCGCACTCTGGCTGTAGCCTGCGATGCCGCCGAAGTAGTGGCCTATCAATGACTGCGTAGCTGCGTCTGCGGTGCTTAGGATCAGACCGTCACTCTCACATTCCACGATATTGGAGATGTCTTCTGTTATATTATCTGACGTAGTGGAATCGGGCGCTGTGTAGCTTCCCTTCAGCTGTCCCACGATGCCGCCGGTCAGAAGGTTGCCGGAGAGATCCGCATGGTTGGTACAGCTTTTGAGCTTTGCCGTACTCGCTTGATTATCCAGATAGGCATAGCCCGCGATGCCGCCGATGCCGTACTGTGCCTGGGAGGCTGCTGTCGTCTCTACCGTGCTATCATCTGCGATGCTCTTCGTGGTAAATGTATCTGCCGGAAGCACCACATCCATCGTTCCATTCATGGTAAGCGAAGTAAGATTCGCACTGCCCAGCTGTTTATAGATATATCCCGTTTCGGTTGCTTCTTCGTCTGCCAATACGCCCACCAGGCCGCCGACTGCTGCCTTGGAGCCGTTTTGTGACAGGTTTACATAAATCGTATCCGTGTCAGAGCCATTCGCCTTTCGCGTGGTTCCGGCTGTCTTCTCTGCCTCCACGGTGATCTCATTCAGATCGCCGCTGCTGCGTCCGGCCAGGATGCCGATGCCCTGGAGGGCTGTGAAGGAGACTGCTTCCGATTTGTCCGTCTTCGTTCCTGTCGTCAGAGAGAGACTTGGTTCTGAGAAGGTGACCTTCTTGATGGTTCCGTTATTCTCTGCAAAAAGGCCTAAGTAGCGAGTCTTCTTTGTCTTAGCATCCGCAGAGGTATAAACCTTCTTTACTGTCTCATCATCCAGCACCGAGTCTGCCCCCAGCTGCAGGTTCGAAAGCAGGGTCTTGCTTCCATTGCCTTTGAGGGTCGCGTTGGAGGAGAGCTCCGGGATGGTGGGAAAGTCCACGACCTCGGTGCCGTTATCCGACCAGCAGGGCTTCAAGGTTGCGTCACCTGTCGTGCCCGTCCCGGTGGAAGCCAGGCTGTAGACACCGGTGCCTACGGAGGCCCAGTCCATATTCTTGGCGGTCAGGGTATAAGTGACGTTCTTTGTAGTATCTGCGTAACGGATGTTCGAGAGATGCCGCCAGGTACTGATGGTTACATTATTTTCCTTGGTATCATCTCCATAGAGGGTGGCCGTTGTATTCGAGGATACGACCTCGCTGTCCCGGTATTCGTTGTCCGAGGACAGAGTCTGCGCTCCTGCATAGGAGATCGCCTTCACGGTGGCGTAGATGTTCTGGTTCTCTTTCAGAGCCTCTGCCACATCTGCAAGGCGCAGGATGCTGGTGCTCTCTGTCTTCTGAAGCTCCTCGTTGTTCTTTGCCTCCAGCGTGCCGATGGTCTCCGCCGACATCATGGCATCCAGCACCAGAGAATAGGTATTGTTGCTTAAGCTTACCGGGAAGTCCCAGGAGGCGCTTTCCTTTCCCTCCTTATCCTGCAGGGTGAAGGAGGCCATCTCGGAGGTCGTGCCGCTCTGTCCGTCCCAGCCTGCCGTGTGCATGTCATAGGGAGACATGACGAGGCTGAAGAGTTTCTCCTTCTCTCCGTCTGACTGGTAGAAGGTCAGCTCATAGCTTACATCTGTGGCTGCTCCTACATTCGAGGACCAGTTCAGGGTCAGCTTCTCGCTGTTTAAGAGGCTGATGGTGGTGATACGAAGGCGCTTCGGATCGAGGTTGACCACATTCGCGGTATCCTTGGCAGAATAATAGCCCAGAAGCCGCTTCTTACGGCTCTCATACGCCCGATCTTTCATAGTAAGGGAACCGCCTGCATCGGAATCCGCATAATTCAGGCT
>CAVKIR010000112.1:0-5827 GCA_963656395.1 Prevotella sp. CAG:279 | reverse complement strand
GATG
The DNA here is from genome assembly GCA_963656395.1 of Prevotella sp. CAG:279. Lineage (GTDB taxonomy): Bacteria > Bacillota > Clostridia > Lachnospirales > Lachnospiraceae > Laedolimicola. The sequence goes on along the minus strand of CAVKIR010000112.1, from coordinate 5,823 downwards.
ACAGCCTTGGTCTGCATCTTTGCGATCTCCGGATAGGTGACAGCCAGACGGCAGCCTCTGTGGCCCATCATCGGGTTGAACTCATGCAGGGACGCGATGATGTTCTTGATGGTCTCTACGGATTTGCCCTGCGCCTTTGCCAGCTTCTCGATGTCTGCTTCCTCGGTGGGAACAAACTCATGAAGAGGCGGATCCAGGAAACGGATGGTAACCGGGCAGCCCTCCAGTGCCTCGTAGAGCTTCTCGAAGTCTCCCTGCTGATAGGGAAGGATCTTCTCCAGTGCTGCTTCTCTCTCTTCTACGGTATCGGAGCAAATCATCTCACGGAAGGCTGCGATTCGGTCTTCCTCGAAGAACATATGCTCGGTACGGCAGAGGCCGATTCCCTCAGCTCCCAGCTCTCTGGCCTTCTTCGCGTCTGCCGGCGTATCTGCATTGGTACGAACCTTCAGGGTTCTGTACTTATCCGCCCATGCCATAACACGGCCGAACTCGCCTGCGATGGTAGCGTCTACTGTCGGGATCTGTCCGTCGTAGATATTGCCTGTGGTACCGTCGATGGAGATCCAGTCTCCCTCATGGTACTCCTTGCCGGCCAGTGTAAACTTCTTATTCGCCTCATCCATGGCAATGTCACCGCAGCCGGATACACAGCAGGTTCCCATTCCGCGGGCTACTACGGCTGCATGGGAGGTCATACCGCCGCGAACCGTCAGGATACCCTGCGCTGCCTTCATGCCGGTGATGTCCTCCGGAGAGGTCTCCAGACGAACCAGAACGACCTTCTCGCCCTTCTCATCCCATTTTACAGCATCTTCTGCTGTAAATACGATGCGTCCGCAGGCTGCTCCCGGGGAAGCGCCCAGACCCTTGCCGGCCGGAACTGCCGCCTTCAGAGCTGCTGCATTAAACTGCGGATGAAGCAGGGTGTCCAGGTTACGCGGGTCGATCATGGCTACCGCCTCTTCCTCGGTCCGCATGCCCTCATCTACCAGATCGCAGGCAATCTTCAGAGCTGCCTGTGCGGTTCTCTTACCGTTTCTGGTCTGCAGCATGTACAGCTTGCCGTGCTCTACGGTAAACTCCATATCCTGCATGTCTCTGTAATGTTCCTCCAGGATCTTGCATACTTTATTAAACTCTGCGAAGGCCTCCGGGAATTTCTCGCCCATCTCGGAGATATGCATCGGTGTACGAACGCCTGCTACTACGTCCTCGCCCTGGGCATTGGTCAGGAACTCTCCGAACAGACCCTTTGCACCGGTGGCCGGGTCGCGGGTAAAGGCTACACCGGTACCGCAGTCATCGCCCATGTTGCCGAAGGCCATGGACTGTACGTTGACTGCTGTTCCCCAGGAATAGGGGATATCGTTGTCACGGCGGTATACGTTCGCACGGGGATTATCCCAGGAACGGAATACGGCCTTGATTGCGCCCATCAGCTGCTCCTTCGGGTCATCCGGGAAGTCTGCACCGATTTTTTCTTTATATTCTGCCTTGAACTGATTTGCCAGCTCCTTCAGGTCATTTGCGTCAAGCTCTACGTCCTGCTTTACGCCTTTCTTCTCCTTCATGGCATCAATCAGCTCTTCGAAGTATTTCTTTCCTACTTCCATAACGACGTCGGAATACATCTGGATGAATCTGCGATAGCAGTCCCAGGCCCAGCGGGGATTACCGGATTTCTCTGCGATTGCATTGACTACGGTCTCGTTCAGACCCAGGTTCAGGATGGTGTCCATCATACCCGGCATGGATGCCCGGGCGCCGGAACGAACGGATACCAGCAGCGGATTCTCTGCGTCACCGAATTTCTTGCCGGTGATCTCTTCCATCTTGCCGATGTACTCGCTGATCTGTCCCATGATCTCATCATTGATTTCCTGTCCGTCTTCATAATACTGGGTGCAGGCTTCTGTCGTGATGGTAAATCCCTGCGGTACGGGAAGTCCCAGACCTGTCATCTCTGCCAGATTCGCTCCCTTTCCACCCAGAAGATTTCGCATCTGTGCATTACCTTCTTTGAATAAATAAACCCATTTTGCCATTTCCCTCTTTTTCCTCCTGTCAGTGAATTTGTCCCGGCTATCTACGTTGTTCTCTCCCTAAGCGTAAAAATAGCGCGGGATCATGTGGTCAACGACCAAACCCTGCGCACATGTCTAGTGTATCATACTTGTTTTATTTGTCAAGCCTGTTTCGTGGATTTATCATAAATTTAGTTTCGTTTTTCGTGCTTATTTTGTTTATTTTTTAACTAACTCACACAAATCCACATGGGATAATTCGGTAAATTGAACATTGTGAGCTGAGCGAGACGGACGGAAGTCCCCTCCGGAACACGCGTATTTTCCTATTTCTCGCGGGCGGCTTATTCGCGCCCGATCGCCAAACTCGGCCTGCGGCCTCAAACAGTGGCTCCTTCGGGCGCTGCCAGTCCGCTCGCCACTACGGAAAATTCGCTAACGTTTCGGAGGGGACTTCCGTCCGTCTCACTCAGGGATTCAGTTTCACATGTTAGTTAATGCTAATTGCCGTAATATGCCTTCAGATAGAGCTCTTTTATCTCGGACATCAGCGGGTAGCGCGGGTTTGCGCCGGTACACTGGTCGTTGAAGGCGTTCTCGACCATCTCGTCGAGGGTCGCAAGGAAATCCTCTTCCTTGATGTCGTAGTCCTTGATATTCTTCTTGATGCCGACGCGCTCCTTCAGGGCTGCGATGGCTGCGATGAAGTTCTCGAAGACTTCGTCATCGTTCTTTCCGGTGATGCCGACGAAGCGGGCTACCTCGCAGTAGCGCTCTTTGGCATGGGGGTACGGATACTGGGAGAAGGTTCCCATCTTCACCGGTGCCGGATCTGCGTTATAGCGCATGATGTGCTCGATGAGCAGAGCATTCGCTACGCCGTGGGGCAGATGATGGTATGCGCCCAGCTTGTGTGCCATGGAATGGCAGACACCCAGGAAGGCATTGGCAAATGCCATACCGGCCATGGTGGAGGCGTTGGCCATATGCTCTCTCGCCACCGGATCGTTCGGTCCGTCATCGTAGCAGCGCGGCAGGTATTCAAAGATATTCTTCGATGCCTTCAGAGCCAGGCCGTCTGTAAAATCGGTAGCCATGATAGATACATAGGCTTCCAGGGCATGGGTCAGGGCATCGATGCCGGAGGCACTGGTCAGCCCCTTCGGCTGGGTCATCATGTAATCGGTGTCGATGATGGCCATATTCGGAAGCAGCTCATAATCCGCGATGGGCCATTTTGTGCCGGTATCCGCATCCGTGATGATGGCGAAGGGTGTCACCTCCGATCCAGTACCGGAGGAGGTGGGAATCGCCACAAACATGGCTTTCTCACCCATCTTCGGGAATACATAGACACGCTTCCGGATATCCATGAAGTCCATAGCCAGATCCTCGAAATTGCACTCGGGATGCTCATACATCAGCCACATGATCTTGCCTGCGTCCATAGCAGAGCCGCCGCCCAGGGCGATGATCACATCCGGCTGGAAGGCACGGATCTGCTCTACGCCGCGTCTCGCGCACTGGAGGGTCGGATCGGGTGCTACCTCGTAGAAGCAGGAGTAGGTGATGCCCATCTCGTCTAATTTGTCTGTGATCGGCTTCGTGTGACCGTTGCCGTAGAGGAAGCCATCGGTTACGATAAAGGCTTTTTTCTTATGATAGTAGGTGTCCAGCTCATCCAGCGCCACCGGCAGGCAGCCCTTTTTGAAGTATACTTTCTGCGGGGTGCGGAACCAGAGCATGTTTTCTCTCCTTTCTGCCACGGTCTTGATATTGATCAGATGCTTCACGTTGACATTTTCAGACACGGAGTTGCCGCCGTAGGAGCCGCAGCCCAGTGTCAGGGAGGGCGCCAGCTTAAAGTTATACAGGTCACCGATGCCGCCATGGGAGGACGGGGTGTTCACCAGGATTCGACAGGTCTTCATGCGTGCCGCATGCTGCGCCATCTTCTCTGTCTGGGACGAATGGATATACAGGGAGGAGGTATGGCCGTAGCCTCCGTCCTCGATGAGCCTCTCGGACATGTCGAGAGCAGTCTCGAAATCCTTTGCCTTATACAGTGCCAGTACCGGAGACAGCTTCTCATGGGCGAAGGGCTCGCTGATGTCTACGGAAGTGACCTCGCCGATGAGGATCTTGGTTTCCTTCGGCACCTCGAAGCCCGCGATCTGCGCAATGATATAGGCGGGCTGACCTACGATCTTCGGATTGACCGTGCCTGCCTCCGTCAGGATGACCGCACGCATCTTATCCAGCTCTTCCTTATTCAGCATATGGCAGCCGCGCTTTACGAATTCGGCACGAACCTTGTCGTAGATATCTGCCAGTACCGTCACAGACTGCTCGGACGCACAGATCATGCCATTGTCGAAGGTCTTGGAATGAATCACGGAGTAGACAGACAGTTCGATATCGCAGCTGCTGTCCATGATGACCGGGGTATTGCCGGGTCCTACGCCGATGGCCGGCTTGCCGGAGGAATAGGCTGCCTTCACCATGCCGGGGCCGCCGGTAGCCAATATCACATCCGCACCCTTCATCAGCTCATTGGAAAGCTCGATGGAGGGATTCTCGATGCAATCGATGAGACCCTTCGGTGCTCCCGCCTTCTCCGCTGCTTCTCTCACGATACGCGCCGCTTCTGCCGTGCATCGCTTTGCGCGGGGATGGGGGCTGATGAGGATCGCGTTGCGGGTCTTCAGACAGATCAGTGTCTTGAAGATAGCCGTGGAGGTAGGATTCGTGGTCGGGATAACGGCTCCCACCAGACCTACGGGCTCCGCGATCTTTTTGATGCCGTAGGACTTATCTTCCTTGATGACGCCGCAGGTCTTGACGCGCTTGTAGGCATTGTACATGTACTCAGCCGCATAATGATTCTTGATGACCTTATCCTCGACTACGCCCATGCCTGTCTCCTCACAGGCCATTTTCGCCAGGGGGATTCTCTGCTTGTTCGCCGCCATGGCCGCCTCGAAAAAGATGCGATCCACCTGCTCCTGGGTGAAGGTGGCAAAGATTTTCTGCGCTTCCCGCATGGACGCCATTTTCTCCTTCAGCAGTTCTACGTCGGTTCTGGTTTCGGGTGCCGGGTTCACTTCTGCTTTTTTCGCCATATAAGACCTCCTTGTTGAAATATGGTGTTTTATTGTTATTTTTTTATCATTTAAATATGCATATTTTTTATCAATCTTGTGGGGGTTTTCACAATCTTCTGTTTGTTTTCTGTCTTTTATGGTTCATATTGTATCATATTCGAAAAGAAATTGGAAGTGTTAAATATATAACTTTTGGATTTATTGATATTTTTTTAACGATATATGGATAAAAAAAGAAAGACAGACTGTGTTCAGAGAAAGAGGCCGCCGGTCTGCCCTCCGGAACACGCGGATTTTCCTACTCCTCGCAGGCGGCTTATTCGCGCCCGATTGGCAAACTCGGCCCTACGGGCCTCAGACAGTGCCTCCTTCGGGCGCTGCCAGCCTGCTCGTCCCTACGGAAAATTCGCTATCGTTCCGGCAGGCAGACCGGCGGCCTCTTTCTCTGGGATAAATGTTATAAAAGATTCCCGTCCTGGCGTGAGATGGCGCCACGTTTTTCGGGCAGATCCGTCTTTGAAATCTCACGTTCTGCCTTAGACCTCTCCCGTCTTCATATACAGAAACAGGAAAAATGCACCCCTGGCTGACATTCGCAGATTTTCCGTCGCTTCTGTCTGCGCTGGCAGCACCCGAAGGAGGCACTGTCTGAGGCCCGTAGGGCCGAGTTTGCCAATCGGGCGCGTATAAGC
>CAVKIR010000111.1:0-5827 GCA_963656395.1 Prevotella sp. CAG:279 | reverse complement strand
GATGAGCAAAAAGAATGCTCATGCAGCCCAGGGGAAAGGCCAGATAGAGAAAGTAAATACTCATGACAGACAGAATCGTCAGTACCCCAAGAGCCAGTGACAGAGACGCCATTCGATTCGTCTGTCGTTTCGGGGGCGTGAAATTCGGTTGTTCTGTATGATTGTAATCCATAAAAAATCCTCCTAAATAAACATGATAGCATAGGAAAAAGGGAAAGACAACGGCAAAAGTTATGGCTTGCGGGAAAAGACAGATTTTCGTATAATAAGAGCAGTGTCGTGACCGCTAGGTCATGGGAGAGAGACAGGAGGAAGACTCTTATGGACATTATTAAGAAACTGAGCGAGGAGCTGGGCGTTCAGCGGTGGCAGGTGGAGGCCGCGGTGAAGCTCATCGACGAGGGAAATACAATTCCATTTATTTCCAGATACAGAAAGGAAGCCACCGGTTCCCTGAATGACGAGGTGCTGCGCAATCTCTATGAGCGGCTGAATTATCTCCGGGGACTGGAGGATAAGAAAAATCAGGTGCTGGGAAGCATCGAGGAGCAGGGCAAGCTGACGGAGGAGTTAAAGGCGCAGATCCTGGCGGCAGAGACCTTGGTGGCTGTAGACGACTTGTACCGCCCCTATCGGCCCAAACGGCGCACCAGGGCTACCATTGCCAAGGAGAAGGGCCTGGAGGGCCTGGCGGACGTGCTGCGGCTGCAGATGACGAAAAAGCCGCTGACGGAAGAGGCCGCTGCCTACATTTCCGAGGAAAAGGGCGTGCTGACCGCGGAGGACGCCATCGCGGGAGCCGGGGATATCCTGGCAGAGGCTATCTCAGACGAGGCCGATTACCGGACCTATATCCGGAAAGCTACCTTCGACGAGGGACAGCTGCTGTCCGAGGCCAAGGATGAGAAGGCCCAGACCGTCTATGAGATGTATTATCATTACGAGGAGCCCGTGAAAAAGGCGGCTGGACACCGGATTCTGGCCCTGAACCGGGGCGAGGCGGAGAAGGTGCTGACGGTCCGCATCGAGGCTCCGGAGGAGCGCATCCTGCGCTATCTGGAGAAGAAGTTCATCGTGCGTGACAACCCGAACACCACGCCGACTCTGAAGGCCGTCATCGCGGACAGCTACAGCCGTCTCATTGCGCCGTCCATCGAACGGGAAATCCGAAACGAGATGACGGAAAAGGCCGAGGACGGAGCCATCAATGTCTTCGGAAAGAATCTGAAGCAGCTTCTGATGCAGCCGCCCATTGTGGGCCAGGTGGTGCTGGGCTGGGATCCGGCCTTCCGGACCGGCTGTAAGCTGGCCGTGGTGGACGCCACCGGCAAGGTGCTGGATACGGTGGTCATTTATCCGACGGCGCCCCAGAATAAGGTGACAGAGGCCAAGGCAACCCTGAAAAAACTGATTGCCAAGTACGGTATTACCCTGATATCCGTGGGCAACGGAACCGCCTCCCGGGAGTCCGAGCAGGTCATCGTGGAGCTCATCAAGGAGCTGCCCACGCCGGTCCGCTACGTCATCGTAAATGAGGCCGGCGCCTCGGTCTATTCCGCCAGCAAACTGGCCACCGAGGAATTCCCGAACTTCGACGTGGGACAGCGAAGCGCCGCGTCCATCGCTCGCCGCTTACAGGATCCGCTGGCCGAGCTGGTCAAAATCGATCCCCGTTCCATCGGCGTGGGGCAGTACCAGCACGACATGAACCAGAAGAAGCTGGGAGAGGCACTGTCCGGCGTAGTGGAGGACTGTGTAAATAAGGTCGGCGTAGACCTGAATACGGCCTCTGCGCCGCTGCTTGAGTACGTCTCCGGCATCAATAAGACCCTGGCAAAGAATATCGTAGCCTACCGGGAGGAAAATGGCCGCTTCACCAGCCGTAAGGAGCTTCTGAAGGTGGCGAAGCTGGGTCCCAAAGCCTTCGAGCAGTGCGCAGGTTTCTTACGTATCACAGGCGGCAAGAATCCACTGGATGCCACCAGCGTACATCCGGAGTCCTATGCCAGCGCCGAGAAGCTACTGACCACCATGGGTTATACCACAGACGATCTGAAAAAAGGCGGGATCAAGGGGCTGTCCGGCAAGATTCATGATTATAAGCATCTGGCAGAGAAGCTGGAAATCGGTGAGCTGACCCTGCGGGATATCGTAAAAGAGCTGGAAAAACCGGGTCGGGATCCCCGAGACGAGATGCCGAAGCCCATTCTCCGCACGGATGTGCTGGAAATGAAAGACTTAAAGCCCGGTATGGTTCTGAAGGGTACTGTCCGCAATGTCATTGACTTTGGCGTCTTCGTGGATATCGGTGTACATCAGGACGGTCTGGTACACATTTCCCAGATTACCGATCGGTATATTAAGCACCCGCTGGAGGTGTTGAGCGTGGGAGATATCGTGGATGTGAAAGTCCTCAGCGTGGATTTACAGAAGAAGCGAATTGGATTGACCATGAAAGATGTAAAATAAATATCCCGACAAGAACGTAAATCCCTGCCGGGAGAAAAATAAAATAGGTTGGAGGATGTTAGCTGATTTTTCGTAGGGACGAGCAGGCTAGGCAGCACCCGAAGGAGGCCCTGTTTGAGGCCGTTAGGCCGAGTTGGCCGGTCGGGTGCGTATAAGCCGCCTGCGAGGAGTAGAAAAATCTGCGTATCCTCCAACCTATTTTATTTTTCTCCCGGCAGTTCAAAATCTACCGTTTTATCAAATCTATTTCTTGTACAGAATCCGGATAGAATTCAGCACGCACAGCATAGCCACGCCGGTGTCGGCGAATACAGCCAGCCACATGTTCGGGTGTCCGGTCAGACCCAGAATCATAACCGCAATCTTGATAATCAGAGCGAATACCACGTTCTGAACCGCGATACGGTTGGTGCTGCGGGCGATGGAGATAGCGGTCGGTACAGACTCCATGCTGGAGGTCATGAATACCGCGTCAGCTGCCTCGATAGCTGCGTCCGCGCCGCTTCCCATAGCCGCGCCTACGTCCGCGCCGGCCAGAACCGGAGCGTCGTTGATACCGTCGCCCACGAACATCACATTGCCGTTCTGCTCGCGAAGCTTGGTCATGATGCTCAGCTTATCCTGGGGAAGAAGCTTTGCGTGAACCTCGTCGATGCCTGCCATCTTCGCTACTGCCTCTGCGCTCTCCTTGGCGTCACCGGTCAGCATAACCGTGCGAAGACCCATTTTCTTCAGTCTGCTGATGGCAGATTTCGCGTCAGACTTCAGGGTATCGGAGATAACCAGATATCCGGCCAGCTTACCGTCTACAGCCAGGAATACCTCAGAGCCGTAGCCTACGTCGATGGAGGAAGCGTCAAATGCGATCTGATTCTCCTCCAGCAGCTTTTGATTTCCGCAGAGCACCTTGCCTGCCGCCAGAGAAGCGGAGATACCGTGGCCTGCGATTTCCTCCAGAGAAGCGGGCTTCTCAAGAGCGATGCCCTTCTCCTGTGCAGCGGTTACGATGCTGACAGCGATGGGGTGTGTGGAGAACTGTTCGCAGCTTGCAGTGATGCGGAGCAGCTCATCCTCGGAAATGGAGCCGGTGGAAACGACTTTCTGAAGCTTGAAGTTACCCTCGGTAACAGTACCAGTCTTATCCATAACAACAGCGCCCAGGTTGCTCAGAGCCTCCATAGCGACGCCGCCCTTGAACAGGATACCCTTCTTGGAGCCTGCGCCGATACCGGAGAAGAATGCCAGCGGTACACTAAGCACAAGCGCACAGGGGCAGCTCATAACCAGGAAGGTAATAGCGGTATAGATCCACTGACGCCAGTTGCCGGTCACCAGAGACGGCAGAATAGCGGTTACCAGAGCCAGAGTTACGACGATGGGAGTGTAAACCTTGGAGAACCGGGTAATAAAGCGGTCGATCTTCGGCTTGCTTGCGGCTGCATTTTCTACGGAATCCAGGATACGGGTTACCATAGACTCGGACAGCGGCTTCTCCACGCGGATTTTCAGCTGACCGGAGGTGTTCACACAGCCGGAGGTGATGTCGTCGCCGGCCTTTACAGCTACCGGAACGGGCTCACCGGTAATCGGTGAAGTATCCAGACGGCTCTCGCCCTCGAGAATCACGCCGTCCAGCGGAATACGGTCGCCCGGGCGGATCATCAGGACGTCGCCCACCTTGGCATTCTCAGCCGGGATGACTTTGATATCGTCGCCCTGTACCAGATTGACTACCTCAGGACGCATATCTACAGCATCCATGATCTGTCCACGGCTTCGCTCTACAGCCTTGTGCTCGAAGAACTCGCCGATGCGGTAGAAGAGCATAACGCCCATGGCCTCGGGATACATGCCGATGGCAAATGCGCCCAGTGTGGCGATACCCATCAGGAAGTTCTCATCGAAGACCTGACCATGGGAAATGTTCTTGGCAGCGGTCACCAGGACGCCTGCGCCCAGAATCAGATAACCGATGACGAATACGGGCAGGGTTACGCCGGTGGACATACCCATGTGGCTTAAGATCTCACCTACTACGAAGAATACAGCGCCGATAATGATGGAAATGAGCTCTCTGCGCTCCTTCTTTTCCTCTTTTTCCTTGGAGGACAGTCCGGAAGCATCATCTGAAGAGGACTTCGGGGAGGGGTCACGCTCTACGATGGTGACACCTGCCTCCAGGCTTGCACTGACACGTCGAATCTCGTCGATCAGGGCATCCGGATTCTCAGCGGTGATACGGAGCTGCTTGGTAGCGTAGGTCAGAACGGCATTTTCTACACCCGGCACCTGATTGATACGCTCCTCGACCTTGGAAGCGCAGTGTGCGCAGTCCAAACCGTCGATGATGTAGACCTTTGTTCTCGCGGAAGCATTTGCCTTCTTCGGCACCAGCTTGACCTCGGATTCGATGGAAGCGCAGATGCGCTGCATCTCCGGGAGCAATGCGTCCGGATCAGTTGCCAGGACACGGAGCTGCTTGGTGGCGAAGGTGATGGTCGCTTCTTCTACGCCGGGGAGGGCGTTGATCTTCTTCTCCATCTTGGAAGCGCAGTTTGCGCAGCCCAGGTTCTCGACAATGTAGACCTCGCGGCGGGCGTTGGCGCTGTGCTCATGGCCGTGGTCATGTCCGCAGCCGCAGGAATCGCCGTGGTCATGTTCGTGGTGATCATGCTCCTCATGATCATGATCGTGGCCATGGTCGTGGCCGCAGCCGCAGGAATCGCCGTGGTCATGGTCGTGATGGTCATGCTCCTCGTGGTCGTGGCCATGGTCGTGGCCGCAGCCACAGGAATCGCCGTGGTCATGGTCGTGATGATGCTCATGCTCCTCGTGTTCATGATCGTGGTCATGACCGCAGCCGCAGGAATCGCCGTGGTCATGGTCGTGATGGTCATGCTCCTCATGATCGTGGTCGTGACCGCAGCCACAGCCGCAGTGCTCGTGCTCAGCTACGGGATTCAGTTTCTCTTTGTCCATATCAGCCATAGTATCTATCCCCTCCTAAAATATATTTACATATGTTTAACTGTTCATATGTAGATTTAACCACATCTATATAGGAATGTCAAGAGGGAAATAGCGATCAGTGGAAATACTTCTCTACCAATTTCATCAGGGTACCGTCCTTCGCAGCCTGGGCAGCATCGGCCTGGACAAAATGCGTGGTTTCATTCTTCAATTTTTCATCGAAGCCAAGAATATAATTCGTTGCAATCAGGTAAATGATACGTGTCGGAGCCATTCCATATACCTGTTTCCTCAAAATATGCCTTACACGTTCTCTGTCATCCGGGAACTGTTTCTTCATCTTTTCGGAACGGAAGAGTCGTTTCACAATCTCGGTAATGTAAAGTCC
>CAVKIR010000110.1:0-5835 GCA_963656395.1 Prevotella sp. CAG:279 | reverse complement strand
TTCTCATAGAGATCCGCCTTGGATACGACCTCCCAGGGAGAATGCATGGAGATGACCGGAACACCGATGTCGATGGTGTCGATGTTGCATTTCGCGACGAATTTCGCGACCGTTCCGCCGCCGCCCTCGTCTACCTTGCCGAGCTCGCCGGTCTGCCATACCACACCGTTCTCGTCAAACAGGTTTCTGAGATATCCGAAAAATTCGGCGTTGGCATCGTTCGATCCACTCTTTCCGCGGGCTCCGGTGAACTTCATGACGCCTGCACCGCAGGAGAGAAAGACGGAGTTGGTCTTCTCGCAGACCTCCGGGTAATTCGGATCATAAGCTGCCGTCACATCTGCGGACAGACACATGGAGTGCGCCCGGATCGCAGCTGCGCTTACACCGAAGGAAGCAGCCAGCTCATCGATGAGGTCTGTGAAGATGGCACACTGCATGCCGGTCGTACCCTCACTGCCGATCTCCTCCTTGTCCGCCAGGATAACCATCACCGTATGCTTATCGGATGTCTCATCCAGGCAGGCCTTCCAGGCCGGATAAGCGCACACGCGGTCGTCGTGGCCGTAGCTTCCGAGAAGGGAGCGGTCAAAGCCTACATCTCTGGCCCGGAAGGCAGGAACCGCCGCCAGCTCCGCGCTCATAAAATCTGCCTCCGTGATGCCGTATCTGTCATGCAGCAGATGCAGCACGTTATTCTTGACGGTCTTCTCATCCTCCTCGGTGGCTGCGGTATAGGGAATATTGCCGAACCAGATATTCAGCTGCTCTCCCTCGATGGCCGTCCCCAGAGGCTTCTGGTTCTGCTTGGCTGCCAGATGTGGTAAAAGATCGCTGATATAGAAGACCGGATCTCCCTCGTCCTCTCCCACCTTTACAGTTACCGTGGTGCCGTCCTTCAAGGCGATGACACCATGCAGAGCCAGCGGCATAGTGGCCCACTGGTATTTACGGATGCCTCCGTAATAATGGGTCTTGCCCAGAGCCACACCCTCGGACTCGTAGAGCGGCAGCTGCTTCAGATCGAGACGGGGACTGTCGATATGGGAGGCCAGAATGCGGATGCCGTCTTTTGCGATATCCTCTGTTCCTACCTTGACAAGATAGATGTTCTTTCCGCGGTTGTTATAATAGACTTTGTCGCCTGCCTGAAGCTTTCTTCCAAACTCGAAGGCTTCGTAGCCTGCTTCCTTCACAGCCCCCTCCACATAGGCACAGCACTCCCGCTCGGTCTTTCCTTCATTCAGGAAATGCTTGTAGCCCTCGGCGAAATCAAAGATTTCGCTCATCAAGGCGGAATCAGCCGTCTCGTAAACATTTGTTCGTTTGTAACTCAGTGCATCCATACTTGTTCCTTCTTTCTGTTATGATTATCTTTCGCGCAGCTATTGCGCGTCGATCTTCTCCTTGAGTTCTGTCAGATACATCCACCGCTCCATTTTCTCATCCAGCAGGCCCTGCGTATCCTCCTTCTCTTTTGCCAGCTCCGTCAGGCGGCTGTACTGGCTGGCATGAGCAGTCATCTCTCCATCCAGTTCCTCGAGCTTTGCTTCCAGAGCGGCGATATCGTCCTCGATGGTCTCGAATTCCTTCTGCTCCTTATAGGTGAATTTCAGCTTCTTCTCACCCTTGTCCCAGGTGGCCTTCTTTTTGCCGCCGGACGCGAAAGCCTCCGCCCTTGCGTTCTTTCCTGCGCCGTCCGACTCCGTGCCTCCATTTTCCCCGGCCAGAGCCTCCCGATAGTCGGTATAGCCGCCCTCATACTGGCGGAAATGGCCGTCTCCGTCGAAGGCAAAGATCCGATCCACGACATTGTCGAGAAAATACCGGTCATGGGAGACGAGAATAACGATGCCGATAAAGGAATTCAGGTAATCCTCCAGGATGGTCAGGGTCGGGATGTCCAGCTCATTGCTGACCTCATCCATAACCAGCACATTCGGGCCGGTCTGCAGGACGCCTAAGAGATAGAGGCGACGCTTCTCCCCGCCGGAGAGCTTGCCGATGGGCGCATATTGCATATCCGGCGTAAAAAGGAACCTTTCCAGCATCTGGGAGGCTGTGATCCGCCCGTCCCGGGTCGGAATGTATTCGGCGATATCCTTCACGTAGTCGATGACCCGCTGCTTTTCATCCATTTGGGGAAGCTCCTGGGCAAAATAGCCAAGCCTTATGGTCTCCCCGACCTCCACCTCGCCGATATCCGGCGGGATCTGCCCCGCAATGAGCTTCAGCAGCGTGGATTTTCCGCAGCCATTTGGGCCAACAAACGCGATTGTCTGATTTTTCAGGAAAATATACGTAAAATCCTCAACTATCTTTTGACCCTTGTATGCCTTGGACACGTGATGAAGCTCGATGGTCTTCTTGCCCATGCGGGTCTCCACACTGTCCAGCTCCACCGTCTTATCGAAGACCGGTGCTTTTCCGGCCTTCAGCGCCTCCAGACGTTCCAGTCTGGCCCGCTGCTTCGTGCTCCGGGCCCGGCAGCCCCTGGCAGCCCATTCCAGCTCCATCCGAAGGATGCTCTGTCGCTTTCGCTCGGTGGCCAGCTCCATCTCCTCCCGCTGAGCCTTCAGCTCCAGAAAACCGGAATAGTTGGCCTGGTAGCTGTAGAGCTTGCCCCGGCTGATTTCCAGAATCCGGTTTGTCACCCGATCCAGAAAATAGCGGTCATGTGTCACCAGAATGACCGTTCCGCGGAATTTTCGAAGATAGGTCTCCAGCCAGCGGATCAGTTCCTCGTCCAGATGGTTCGTGGGCTCGTCCAGAATCAGGATATCCGCAGGAAGCAGGAGCGTCCGCGCCAGAGCCACGCGCTTCTTCTGGCCGCCGGATAGGGTCTCGATCTGCGCCTCCGCGTCCGGGATGCCTAAGGTATGCAGCATGCTTTTTGCGTCATACTCCGTGACCGCACCGCCCGCTACATAGGACAGCACCGTGGAGCCCTCCGGAAATGCGTTTGCCTGAGACAGGAAGGCCAGCTTTACGCCGTTTTGCATAATGACCTGCCCCTGATCGGCTTCCTCCGTCCCGGCAATGATACGAAGCAGGGTGGTCTTGCCCGTGCCGTTGATGCCGATGATGCCGACCTTTTCCCCCTCCTGAATACCGCAGGAGATGTCATCGAAGATCCATTTGTCACCGTAGAGCTTACTGACGTGTTCGATATTTAAGATATTCATAGATCCAATCCTTTCCTACAGGCTCATCCGTGCCAGTCCGGCATTGCGGTATTCCAGAAGCTTCTTTTTCAGCTCCCGGTGTTCGGGAAGCAGAAGCTCCGGATCCTGCTTCTCGATTTTTGCAGCCTCGACGCTGGCCTCCTGCAGAATCCGGGCATCGGTGAAGATATCTCCCAGCCTGAATTCCAGGCTTCCGCTCTGACGGATGCCAAAAAGGTCTCCGGGACCCCGAAGCTTCAGATCCTCCGAAGCGATATAAAAGCCATCGTTGGACTTGTTCAGAATCTCCAGCCGCTTCTTCGTATCCTTGCTGTCGGATCCGCTGACAAAGATGCAATAGGACTGGTGCCCTCCGCGACCCACGCGGCCCCGCAGCTGGTGCAGCTGTGCGAGACCGAAGCGCTCGGCATTCTCCACCATCATGACCGTGGCATTCGGCACATTGACGCCCACCTCGATCACCGTCGTGGATACCAGCACCTGGATTTCACCTGCCGCGAAGCGCTCCATGATGGCATTCTTCTCGGCGGCCTTCAGCTTTCCATGGAGATATTCGACAGTGATACCCTGAGCCAGCTCTCTTCGAAGCTTCTGTGTATAATCCACCACATTTTCTATCTCGATCTCCGGATTCTCCTCCACCATGGGACAGATGATGTAGGCCTGCCGCCCGGCGGCCGCCTCACGCTCAATGAAGCGATAGGCTTTGGAGCGGTAGCTCTCATCCACCACACAGTTCTTGATGGGGAGACGGTTCGACGGCAGCTCATCGATGACGGAGATATCCAGATCCCCGTAAATGATAATGGCCAGCGTCCGGGGAATCGGTGTGGCGCTCATCACCAGCACATGGGGATGAAGCCCTTTCTCCGCCAATGTCTCTCTCTGGCGGACACCGAACCGATGCTGTTCATCCGTCACCACCAGACCCAGATGGGCATAGCTTACTTTTTCCTGAATCAGCGCATGGGTGCCGATGACGATCTGTGCCTCGCCGCTCTCGATGCGGGCGTAGGCCTCCCGCTTCTCCTTCGCGGTCATGGAACCGGTCAGAAGCTCCACGTGAGCCTCCATCGATAAACCGGAAAGCAGTGCCCGGATACTCTCTGCATGCTGTCTGGCCAGTACCTCCGTGGGCGCCATCAAAGCGCCCTGATACCCGCTCTCTACCACAGAAAGCAGTGCCAGTAATGCAATCACGGTCTTGCCGGAGCCCACGTCTCCCTGCACCAGTCGGTTCATCACCGTCTCGCCCGCCAGGTCTTCCCGGATCTCACCCCAGACCCGCTGCTGCGCTCCGGTGAGCGCATAGGGCAGGGACGAAAGCAAGGCATGCACAGCCTCGCCCGGATGTATCACGCAGGTATTGGTTATATCTGCCGTCTGCTCCTTCATCTGCTGCAACGCCAGGATGAACAGGAAAAATTCATCGAACACCAGCCGCCTTCTGGCCACCAACAGCTTCTCCCGCTTCCGGGGAAAGTGGATGGTTCGCAGGGCAAAGTTATATTCCGCTAACTCCTGCTCGTCCCGGATATGCTCCGGCAGATATTCCGGGTACAGGTTAAGCTCTGCAAGAGCCTGCTGCACAGCCTTCGTCACCGACTTATTCGACAGGCCGCCGGTCAGCGCATAGACGGGCTGCATGGTACCCTGCAGCTTCTCGTAATCCTCCGGTGCATAGATCTCCGGCTGATCCATGAGAAGCCGCCCCTTTTTCTTCTGCACACGCCCTCGAAAGATATAGGTACAGCCGGGCAGGAGACTCCCCCGCAAAAAGGGCATATTAAACCACGTAAGCTGCAGCTGCAGGCCTTTTTCCTCCAGCGTCGCGGTGAGAATGTGATAGCGTCCGACCTTTCTACCGTCCGGTGTCCGCCGGATCGTGCCGGTCACGGCCTGCACTTTATCGATCGCAAGTGCCCCTATCGACATCGGCGGCTCATAGATATCATAGGTTCGCGGATAATAAGACAAGAGCTCCCCCACCGTGTCCACCCCGACACGGTGAAAGAGCGCAGCCGTCTTTTCTCCAATGCCTTTCAAGGCTGTCATTGGGGAAGCTGTATTCATTTCCTACTCCACAGAAACTACATAATAATAGATCGGCTGACCGCCAAAGTGAATCTCGATATCACAGTCCGGATATAATTCACCTAAGTCCTCGCCCAGCTTGTCCGCATCCTCCTTCTTGACATCCTCGCCGTAATAGATGCTGACGAGCTCGGAATCCTCGTCGATCAGCTCCTTGAACATCGCAAGGGTCGTCTGCTCCACATCCTCGCCCACAGCCAGGATGGCGTGATCACCGATGCCCATGATGTTGCCTTCTTTGATCTCCTTGTCATCGATATGCGTATCCCGTACCGCGTAGGTCACCTGACCGGTCTTTACATTCGCCAGCTCCTCGGTCATGCGAGCCGCATTCTCCTCTGCGCTCGAATCCGGCATGAAGTTAATCATGGCTGTGATGCCCTGGGGCACCGTCTTGGTCGGAATCACGATGATGTCCTTATCCTCACACAGAACCTTGGCCTGATTTGCTGCCAGAATAATGTTCTTATTATTCGGAAGGATAAAGATATGGTCGGCATTGACCCGGTCGATGGCATTCAGCATATCCTCGGTGCTGGGGTTCATGGTCTGGCCG
>CAVKIR010000109.1:4715-5854 GCA_963656395.1 Prevotella sp. CAG:279 | reverse complement strand
CTCCTTAGTTTCCCTTTTTTTTTTTTTTTTTCTTACATGCCCCTCTTCAGATAATAACAGTATAGTCGCTCTGCACGAAAAACACAACCACTATTTACTTTTTTTAGAACTAGTTATACAATTCCCGCCATTCCATATCACCGCGATCCAGAGCCTTGATCAGAAGCTCCGCCGTGGCCAGATTCGTCGCCAGCGGAATGTTATACATATCGCAAAGCTTCACCACGTTATTCACGTCCGGCTCATGCTTCTTCGGATTCAGGGGATCGCGCAGGAAGATAACCAGATCCATCTGGTTGTGCTCGATCTGCGCTGCAAGCTGCTGTCCGCCGCCCAGATGGCCTGCCAGATACTTATGCACATTCAGATTCGTGACCTCCACGATCAGCCTGCCGGTGGTACCTGTCGCATAAAGTTCATGTTTGCTGAGAATTCCCCTGTATGCAATACAAAAATTCTGCATCAGTTTCTTTTTTGCATCATGTGCGATTAATCCAATGTTCATAGGAACACCCCCAGTTAGTATTTTTTCGGCTGCAAGCCGACATTCAACACAAATCCTATCGCCATGAAAAGGGTCAGAAGTGACGTCAGTCCATAGCTTACAAAGGGCAGCGGAATTCCCGTATTCGGGAAGATTCCTGTCGCAACGCAGATGTTGACAAAACTCTGAAATCCGATATAACCTGCCACGCCGCAGCAGATCAGCGTGCCCGAAAAATCTCTGGATTTTTTACCAATCCAGATACATTCTAACACAATCAGCGCCAATAGTAAAATAATTGTTGCACAGCCGATAAAACCAAGCTCCTCTCCGGCCACCGCGAAGATAAAATCTGTCTGGGGCTCCGCAATAAAGCTGCCGTTCTTAACCGAAGATACAAGGTTATTATTCAGCCCTTTTCCTACCAGCTGACCGGAACCAATGGCCATGATCGAATTCTGCTGCTGATAGGCATTGTCCGCATACTGGGTCGGATTCAACCAGGCCATGATACGAAGCCAGGCATAATGATCGAGAATCTTCTGATCCGGCTGCATAATCAGACTGATAAAAATCACTGCCGCCGGAATTCCCACGGCCAGTGCTCCGCCGATGAGCTTGTAGCTTAAGCCCGAGATAAAGAGCAGGATACCGA
>CAVKIR010000109.1:0-4705 GCA_963656395.1 Prevotella sp. CAG:279 | reverse complement strand
GCCATCAGTCCCAGCATCTTCCAGCTATTCAGATTTTCCCGATATTTCTCCAGCATTTTTGCAAAGAACAAGATCAGCAAAAGCTTTGACAGCTCCGAAGGCTGGAAACGAAAGCCTCCGATCTTCAGCCAACGGACGGCTCCGTTCGCATCATCCCCCAAAGGTGTCTTTACCAAAAGCAGAAGTATCAGAGTCACGATATAGATCGGCCAGTAGAATTTCAAAACCCAGGTGTAATCAATCAACGAGACTACAAGCATGGCCACGCTTCCCAGAAAAAGACCCAGAATCTGCTGACTTTGCACAGACTTCTCTGCGCTGCCGATAACCAGAATTCCGATGATGCTGATCGCATATACATAACACACAAGTCTGAATCTGTAATCCCTCAATCGATACTGTTTAAACATAAATCTCCTCTTAAAGAGTTATCTCATCTGATCCTTATGCTTCAGATCCTTGATCGGGATATTCGCGCACAGAGCCGGTACATGGCCGTTCTGTCCGTCGGATTCTGTCTGGGTGATCTGGATATCCAGATTCTCGCAGTCAATCTCCATGTATTTCGAGATAACCTTAATGATGTCATTCTTGATTAGTTCCATGACCTCAGGGGAACAGTTCGCCCGGTCTGAGATCAAAAGCAGCTTCAATCTGTCCTTCGCTACATCCCCCGAGCTCTTTCTCCGGAAAAAATCCATCAATGCCATTTTCCTTCTCCCCCTTTACTTACTTAAACAGCTTGGACAGCTTTGCGAAAAATCCGTTGTTCACATCCAGATTTAAAAGGGGCACTTCCTCACCCAGAATGCGTCTGCAGATATTCATATAAGCTGTTCCTGCCAGCGAAGAATCACCGGCCAGCGGTTCTCCCTGGTTGGTCGCCACGACGATGCTCTCATCATCCGGTACTGCTCCGATGAGGTTGATCGCCAGGATGTCGATGACATCATCGATGGACATCATGTCGCCGCGCTTCACCATATCCATACGAAGGCGGTTTACGATCAGGTGAATCTGATGGATCTCATTCGCCTCCAGAAGGCCGATGATACGATCCGCATCACGAATCGCAGATACCTCCGGGGTCGTCACAATCAGTGCGCGGTCTGCTGCTGCAATGGCATTCTTGAAGCCCTGCTCGATGCCCGCGGGGCAATCCAGAAGAATGTAATCGAATTCCGGCTTCAGCTCCTCGATGAGCTTCTTCATCTGTTCCGGATTCACGGCTGTCTTATCCCGGGTCTGCGCGGAAGGAAGCAGGCAGAGGTTGGAATAGCGCTTGTCCTTGATAAGAGCCTGCTTCATGCGGCAATTGCCTTCTACTACGTCCACCAGATTGTATACAATCCGATTTTCCAGACCCATAACCACATCCAGATTCCGCAGTCCGATATCTGTGTCGATCATCACGACACTTTTGCCCAGCTTCGCAAGCCCTGTTCCGATATTTGCGGTCGATGTGGTTTTTCCCACGCCGCCCTTACCGGACGTAATTACAATTACTTCACTCATACCTTTTTCCTCCAAGTATTTTCTTATAATTTGATATCATTTAAAACATCTTTTGTAATGGGCTCAATATAGATGTTCCCATCCTCCACAAAGGCGATCTTTGGCGTATCATCCGCCTTTTTTCTGCGCACCGCTGCCCCGTCCGAGCTGCGGGCAATCACATCCCCGATGCGGATCTGCATGGGATCCATGGAAAGAGCCGCCACAAAGGCCGATTCATTCCCGGCTGCTCCCACAAATACATTGCCCTTCAGGGCTCCCAGTACGATGACATTTCCCTTGGATACCAGCCTGGCTCCGGGATTCACATCACCCAGAATGATGATGCTGGTCTCGGATTCCAGTACCTGTCCGGAGCGCAGGGTTCCCTTATAGAACCGCCCATCCTGCAGATTCGTAAGCTCGGGCTCCCCGGGCTTCGAATAGGCCTCTGCGACCTGCTCCACGGCCTGCTTCATATGCTGCTCGGTTACCTGATTCTCATCTACGAGGCACACGACCTGAATCTGGCAGCTCTTTTTGATGACCTCTACCAGCTCCTGCTCCTCCGAGGTGCTTAACTTCCGCCCCTGAAAGCAGAGCGCCATCTGTGCATTTCCGAAAAATTTGGCAGAAGCGCTGAACTTTTCAGCCACTTCCTTCTTTATAGTATCCCAGTCCGGCCGGTCATCCAAAATGACGACCAATCCGTACCGGTTGCTTTTGATGATAACTGCTTGATTTGACATCACTTTTCTCCTAATCCCCGATCGTCTGTCCGGTGGAACCACTGGCGGTTCCGCTCACAATCTCCGTTTCATCTGCAAGATTGAAATAATACTTGAATACATCTGCGCCTACCTCTGCACAGTTTGCCGAGGTATATCCGTTTGCGATACGTACGGCGATGGCGATCTCCGGACTCTCATAAGGCGCGAAGCCCACAAACAGCGCATGGTTCGGATGACTCTTGCTCTGCTGCGCCGTACCGGTCTTGCCGGCCACGTTGAGTCCTAAGTCACTCAAAGCACTTAAGGACTTCGTATTCTCCGCCACCAGGCGCATGCCCTGCTGTACTGCATTCCAGCTGCTGTCCGCGATCTGTACCTGATTATGCAGCACGGGATCATACTCCTGAATCAGCGTACCGTCGGTCTTTGTCAGTTTATCTAGAAGCGTCAGGTCATAGCAGCTTCCCCGATTGGCCAGGGTCGCTACATAGCGGGCGATATGAGACAGAGCATAACTGTTCGTACCCTGTCCGATGGCGGAACGCACGGCGTCCGTATCGGAAATTCGCGGCTCATATTCGGAAATCTCCAGACCGGATTTGTCTCCCAGGCCGAACATTCTGGCATATTTTTCCAGTTTTGCAAGACCTGTCTCTGCATTGTAACCGCCGGCACTTCGTCCGCCTGCCAGACGGTATCCCACTTCATAGAAGAAGATATTGCATGAATCCCGAATCGCTGTCGTCACGGTCTCATCGCCGTGATGGCCGCCGTACTGATTGTAGATCCAGCAGGTGGGCGACGGGGTAATCTCCGTAAATACACCGGATGCATAGATCGTCGTAGAGGGCGTAATCACTCCTTCCTCCAGGCCGGCAATTGCTGTGATGGGCTTGAAGGTAGAGCCGGGCGCCAAATTCTCCTGGGTCACACGGTTGACGAAGGGAGAGGACAGATCCTTTCGCAGACTGTTGTAATAATCCGAATCCATGACATTGGTCAGGCGGTTATTATCATAGCTGGGATAGGTCACGCAGGCCAGGGTCTGACCGGTCTTCACATCCACAACGACGATGCCGCCGCTGCAGGGCTCCAGCGCCAGCTGCGCCGGTGTAATCTCCAGATTCTGAATCTTGTCCAGCATGAAGCTGTAGGCGCTTAAAGCTCCCGAATTCAGCTTCGATACGGTATCCTCATCATATTCTAACACATTCTGATCATATAATAAAAGACAAATTTCTCTTCCGGATACCTGGTCGCTCAGAAGCATATACTTGTAGAGCATCTTACCGAATTCCGCATCCTCCATCAGTGTATCACGGATGTACTGCAGCACGGACTGGTAGATCTCTGAGGAATCCAGGTAGGAATTGTCACTGGAAATCTTCGTTACATCGATCCAGTTCTTGGAGATGGCATACTGAAGATATTCCCGGAGGCTGATGGTCTCATCTGTCGTCCAGGCCACATAGGTAGCATCCGATGTATCGACTGCATCCTTCATCAGCACCTGCTGATCGCCCATCAGTACGTCGGAGACGATATAGCTCATGTAATTCTTCATCTCTTTCGAGAGATTCTGATAAGCCGACGCACTCTCTGAATTCAGCTCCGCGATCAGGCTGTCTACGGTATTCTGCAGCTTTACCTGGAAACGGCTGTAGATGCTCTTCTCCAGATCGGTGGCGTCATCTGCATTAAAATGCGTCGTGTCGATGACATAGTTATTGATCAGCGCATAATATACATCGTAGATCGGAATCATAATCTTGGATGCGCTGGCATTCGGTCCCGGATTGTATTCCTTTGTATTCTCGATCTTGGAGATCAGAATACCTGCCAGCTTCTGCTCCAGAATATTGTAGCAGGCGATCTGCAGATTCTTGTCAATGGTCAGATAGACATCGTTGCCCGGAACCGCATCCTTCTGTTCGGATACCTCCAGCACCCGACCCACGCTGTCTACATACATTTTCTCGTATCCCTTTGTTCCCTGAAGCTCCGTCTCCATATACTGTTCGATGCCGGCCTTGCCGACGATATCATTCAGCTCATAGTCCGGATTCTCCTCCTGGAGACTGTCCAGCTCCTCCTGGGAAGCCTTGCCGATGTAACCGATGATCGGTGCGAAATACTTGCTGTCCGGATAGACTCTCCGGCTGCTCTCCTCGATCTCCGCGCCCTGGAGCTCGCTCTGATTTTCCAGGACTGCAGCCACGGTCTCCTCTGAGACATTGCTGGCCACGGTGGTGGCCACATAGCGCTTATAATTATTGGCCGAGATACCAAAACGGATGGTCGCGATCTGAAGCTGCTCCTCCGGCGTATAACCGGATACCGTGATGCCGTATTTCTGCTGTTCCGCCTCTGTATAGCTGCTTCGAATGTCGTATTTGTCATCGCTGCACAGATAGGACATCAGCTCATCGGCTGTGGCCAGCTCTTCTTTCGGCTCCAGCTCACTGGTCTTCGTCTTGCCA
>CAVKIR010000108.1:4586-5859 GCA_963656395.1 Prevotella sp. CAG:279 | reverse complement strand
CCTTTATATTGTTAAGAAATATCCGATTTTACATCTGAAAAAGGAAAATTTTGTATATTCCGCAGAATCCTGCGGAAAACTGATGACACTGGGTATCCCCATGGCGCTGCAATTTTCCATCACAGCCATCGGAACCATCATTGTGCAGGGCGCCGTGAATGTCTACGGAGAAAATTGCATGGCAGGCTTCTCTGCAGCCGGGAAGCTCCAGAATATCATCATGACGGTATTTATCGCCTTTGGTGCGACCATTGCCACCTATGTGGGGCAGAACTGGGGAGCTCAGAAAAAGGAACGGGTGAAGGCGGGTGTGCGCTGTACCCAGATTCTGATCTGGATCTACAGCGTCTTCGCCATGGCACTGGTATTCTTCTGCAGCAAATATATGGCGCTTCTCTTCGTCAATGCTTCCGAGACAGAGGTCATCGATGTAGCGGTTCTGTATTTCCATACGGTATTCTGGTGCTATCCCTTCCTGGGCAGCATCTTCCTGTATCGGAATACCCTGCAGGGTCTGGGCTACGGCCTGGTTCCCATGCTGGGCGGCGTCTTCGAGCTGCTGGCCCGGGCAGGCATCGTCCTGCTGGTGGCGGGCCGAACCAGCTTCCGCGGTGTCTGCCTGGCTGACCCGGCCGCCTGGATCTCAGCATTGATTCCGTTGGTGCCCTATTACTTCTATGTGACACGGAAGTGGAGAAAGAATAGTTAGTTAACCTTTACTTCCCCGGCCAGAATCTTCTTATAATCCTCGTAATTCTTCTGAAGCAGCTCCGGTGTATTCAGCTCATAGGGACATTGAGCCATACACTGGTTGCAGTGGAGACAATCCTCGATCTTCTTCATATTCTCCTGCCACTCGGCACTCAGCCAGGCAGCAGAGGGAGCCCGGCGAACCATCAGGGACATGCGGGCGCAGTTGTTGATGAGGATGCCGGCGGGGCAGGGCATGCAGTAGCCGCAGCCGCGGCAGAATTCGCCGTTCAGCTCCTGCTTTTCCTTCTCGATGAAAGCCGTGATTTCCGGGTCCGGAGCAGGCGGCTCGTCCATGTAGGAAAGCCATTCTTCCAATTCCGTCATCTTCTGGATGCCCCAGATGGGCAGCACGTTATCAAACTGGGACAGGAAGGCGAAGGCAGCCCGGGAATTGTTGATGAGGCCACCGGCCAGACCCTTCATGGCGATGAAGCCCATGTTATGTTCTTTGCACAGCTGAACCAGTTCCAGCTCTTTCTCAGAGGAAATGTAGCTTAAGGGGTACTGCAAGGTCTCATAG
>CAVKIR010000108.1:0-4576 GCA_963656395.1 Prevotella sp. CAG:279 | reverse complement strand
GTCTCATAGAGGCCGGATTCGATACACTCCTTTGCCACACCCAGCTTATGGGCGGTGACGCCGATGTGACGAATCTTGCCTTGCTCTTTGGCTTCCAGCATGCATTCGTACATGCCGGTACCGTCGCCGGGGCGGTAGCACTGGTCTACGCAGTGAAACTGGTAGATGTCCAGGTAATCAGTCTTTAAGAGCTTCAGGGAAGTGCTAAGCTGCTCCCGGAAGGCTTCGGGCGTGCGTCCCATGGTCTTGCTGGCGATGTAAAGCTTATCGCGCATGCCTTCGAAGGCATGGCCCAGCTTCTCCTCGCTGTCGCTGTAGGCCCGGGCGGTGTCGAAGAAACGCATGCCGCCCTCATAGGCTCTGCGAAGAATCGAGACTGCGGTGTCCATATCCACGCGCTGGATCGGAAGCGCACCGAAGGCGTTCTGGGGCACGGTGATACCGATGGTGCCGAGGGTAATCTGTTTCATAATCGGTTCTCCTTTACTGACTTTCTTTTTATTGTAGTACGAACCCGGACGGGATTCAAGTATTCTAAGGAAAGGAAAAATATGGTAAAAATAGATTTAATCACAGGCTTCTTAGGCTCCGGAAAGACGACCTTCCTTCGCCTCTACGCCGAGTGGCTCATCCGACAGGGCTATCACATCGGCATCCTGGAAAATGATTTCGGCGCGGTCAACGTGGACATGATGATGCTTTCGGATCTCGAGGGCGACCACTGCGAACTGGAGATGGTTTCCGGCGGCTGTGACAGGGACTGCCACAGGAGACGATTTAAGACGAAGCTCATCGCCATGGGCATGAGCGGCTATGACCGGGTACTGGTGGAGCCCTCGGGTATCTACGATGTGGATGAGTTCTTTGACGCCCTCCACGAGGAGCCTCTGGATCGCTGGTATGAGGTCGGCAATGTGTTCGCCATCGTGGATGCGAAGCTGCCGGAGAAGCTGTCCGGGGCGGCGGATTATCTGCTGGCTACCGAGGCGGCGGATGCCGGCGCGGTGCTCTTAAGCCGGGCTCAGGAGGCGGACGCAGGGGAGATGGACGCGACTGTAGCGCATCTGAATCGGGCGCTTAGACAAGTCGGATGCAGCAGGCAGCTGGATAGTGAGATAATACGAAGCAATTGGTTCGAATTTACGGATGAAGATTTTGAACGGCTTCTGCACGCGGGCTGTCAGATGTCCGATTATTGCAAGGAGGCGCAGCAGGAGGAAGCCTTCGATTCCTTATTTTTTATGCATGTGCAAATGACGGAAGAGGAGCTGAAGGCCGCAGTGCAGGCAGCCTTTGCGGATCCACAGTGCGGACACATTTTCCGGATCAAGGGTTTTATGCCCGTGGGTGAGGGATTTATCGAGCTGAATGCCACGCAGCAGGAGACTGTGGTGCGTCCCATTTCCCGTGGACAGGAAATCCTGATCGTGATCGGAGAAGGTCTGTCGAAGGAGGCATTACAAAGGTATTTTTTGGAGCCGGAAGGAGGAACGGTATGGCAAAGTATGTAATGGCATTGGATGCGGGGACGACAAGTAACCGCTGTATTCTCTTCAATGAAAGGGGGGAGCTCTGCAGTGTGGCGCAGCGGGAATTCAAGCAGTATTTCCCGAAGCCCGGCTGGGTGGAGCATGACGCGGATGAAATCTGGGCAAGCATGCTGGGCGTGGCCGTGGAAGCCATGAGCCGCATCGGCGCTGCAGCCGGAGATATTGCAGCCATCGGCATCACGAATCAGAGAGAGACCGCTATCGTCTGGGACAGGTACACAGGTGAGCCCGTCTATCCGGCCATCGTCTGGCAGTGCCGCAGAACCAGCGCGTATTGTGATTCGCTGAAGGAGAAGGGACTGACCGAGAAATTCCGGCAGAAGACAGGCCTGGTCATCGACGCCTATTTCTCAGGAACCAAGATCAAATGGATCCTGGATCATGTAAAGGGAGCGAGAGAGCGGGCCGAGAAGGGGGAGCTGCTTTTCGGAACGGTGGAGACCTGGCTTATCTGGAAGCTGACCAAGGGAGCGGTACATGTGACCGACTACTCCAATGCATCCCGAACCATGCTGTTCAATATCAATACGCTCAAGTGGGATGAGGAGATCCTGGCTGAGCTTGACATTCCGCGCTGTATGCTCCCCGAGGCGAAGCCCTCAAGCTGTATCTACGGCGAGACCGACCCGTCCTTCTTAGGCGGCTCAATTCCCATCGCAGGCGCGGCAGGCGACCAGCAGGCGGCATTGTTCGGTCAGACCTGCTTCGAACCCGGAGAGGCCAAGAATACCTACGGTACCGGCTGCTTCATGCTGATGAATACAGGCGAGAGACCGGTATTTTCAGATAACGGTCTGGTGACTACCATCGCCTGGGGGCTGGATGGCAAGGTGAATTACGCCCTGGAGGGTTCCATCTTTGTGGCAGGTGCTGCGATTCAGTGGCTCAGAGATGAGCTTCGCCTCATCGACTCTGCACCGGATTCCGAGTACATGGCGAAGAAGGTGCCGAATACCAACGGCTGTTATGTCGTACCTGCTTTTACAGGGTTAGGCGCACCTTACTGGGATCAGTATGCCAGGGGTACCATCGTGGGCATCACCCGCGGCGTGAACAAGTATCACATTATCCGGGCGACGCTTGAATCCATCGCTTACCAGGTTCACGATGTGCTGGTGGCCATGGAGGCTGATTCCGGCATCCGTCTCTCGGCCTTGAAGGTGGATGGCGGCGCCAGCGCCAATGATTTTCTGATGCAGACCCAGGCTGACATCATCGATGCACCGGTAAACCGTCCGAGCTGCGTGGAGACCACGGCCATGGGAGCCGCGTATCTGGCCGGTCTGGCAGTGGGCTACTGGGCAGACCGGGATGAGGTACGGAAGAACTGGGACATGGATGCGGTATTTGAACCGCAGATTTGTGCAGAAGAGAGGGATAAAAAGCTGAAAGGCTGGAAAAAGGCTGTGAAATATGCTTACGGCTGGGCGAAAGAGGAAGAAAATGCTTGTGAGGTTTGACGAACAGGGAGACTTTACTGTATAATAAAAGAGGCAGAAAGGCATAGGCCTTTGAAAGTATGGACGGGTAACATGCAATGCGACAACGAAACAAGGAGGAAAAGAGGCATGGAAAATTTTGATGTCATTGTTGTTGGCGGCGGGCCTGCCGGGTATAACAGTGCGGAGTACGCAGCGCATCACGGGAAGAAGGTGCTGCTGGTGGAAAAGAAGAGCCTGGGAGGAACCTGTCTGAACGTGGGATGCATTCCCACAAAAACCTTTCTTTATGCGGGAAAGATGTACCACTACGCTTCGGGAGCCGGGGAAGCCTACGGCGTGACGAGCGATGGCTCGGTTCACGTGGATCAGGCTGCCGTCGTGGCCAAGAAGGACGAAGTCGTAAAAATGCTGGTGCAGGGTGTAGGGAGCGCTCTTCGCCGCAGCAAGGTAAAGGTAGTAAACGGAACGGCGAAGCTTGGCAGAGCAGAAGGGAAGCTCGCGGTGTTCGTCGATGATGCGATCTATACAGCGGAGGATCTGATTCTTGCGACCGGCTCCACTCCGGCGATTCCGCCTATTGAGGGTGCAAAGGAAGGGATGGAAGACGGTACTGTGATGACCAGTGATGAGATTCTCGCTATGAAAGAGATCCCGAAGAAGCTTCTGGTCGTAGGCGGCGGTGTCATCGGCTTTGAGATGGCGGCTTATTTTCAGGAGGTTGGATCGAAGGTAACCGTGATCGAGATGCTGGATAAGGTGCTGGGCGGCAATGACCGGGAGGTCAGTGAGCTGCTGCAGAAGGAGCTGGAGAAAAAGGGCGTAACCTTCCATCTCTCCTCCGGTGTGAAGAAGCTGGCCGGCGGTGTCGTGACCTATGAGAAGGACGGAAGACTGCAGCTGGCAGCCTACGACAGGGCGCTGCTCTGTGTAGGCCGAAGAGCGAACAGCAGAATCGAAGGCCTGGAGGAGCTGGGCATCGAGACCGAGCGGGGTGCCATCGTGACCGATGCACATATGCAGACGAATGTACCGCATGTCTATGCCATCGGTGACGTGAACGGCAAGGTGATGCTGGCGCATGTGGGTTACCGGGAAGGCGAAGTAGCCGTGAACCATATCCTGGGCGAGGAGGATGCCATGAGCTATGATGCCATCAGCGGTGTAGTCTATACAAGCCCGGAAGCGGCTTTTGTAGGCATGTCCGAGGAGCAGGCAAAGGCATCCGGACGAAGCTATGAGGTAAAGAAGGTATCCATCAATTTCAGCGGCCGTCATGTAGCGGAGAATGGCCTGAGCAATGGCATCTGCAAGCTGATTGTGGATAAGGAGAAGGATACCCTCATCGGAGCTGCGTTGATGTCCTCCTATGCGTCGGAATACATCTATGCTCTGGCGATGATGGTGGATCTGCAGCTGCCGCTGAAGCAGGTTCGACGGACGATTTTCCCGCATCCTACTGTATGCGAGATTATCCGGGAAGCCCTGCTTAGCTGAGCAGTTATTTAAATGTGAAGGGCAGCATGGCAGAAAATAATGTGACAGCCTGGTTTACGGGCAATGCAGGAATCGTAATATATATAGAAG
>CAVKIR010000107.1:0-5896 GCA_963656395.1 Prevotella sp. CAG:279 | reverse complement strand
TTGCTAAGACCGGAGCACTTCGCCGGAATCACCGTCAGGAAGCTTACCAGCGCCAGAAACGGCAGCAGTAAAAGCAGACTTCGGATCAGCCGCTCCTTTCCGCTCTCCCGGCACAGCCACAGATGGATAAGCAGGGCGATCAGGATTACACCCAGGCTGCCCTTGATCTTATAGCCTGCCGCCAGAATCACGCCCGTCAGAAGCAGAAATCTTCGATCCCTCTCCCGAAGCTGATAGGTCAGGAGTGCTCCGCTCACAAAGGGCAGGGCGAAGGTATCCGTATAGAAGATCGGTGTATGCATGTAGAAGGGCAGAAAGAAAAGGCAGAGAAGCATCCCGAGGGCTGCGTAGCGGACGCCGTACAGACGCCGTGCCAGCAGGCAGAAAAAGAAAAGTCCCAGCAAAATCAGCCCTACATTCAGAAGGATGCCCAGCGTAATATAGGAGCAGAAGCTGCCGAACAGCTTGAAGATGCCGGCCAGGAACATGCAGACTGCGAGATTATTCGGATAGGTGGTAAAATACCAGCTGCTGTTATCCGAAAAGCAGCCGTCCTCGGCCAGCTCCACAGCCCCCTGATAGACCGAGCCGAAATCCCAGCCCGGGTATACCTTCAGCTCAAAGGCCGCATACAGGAAGCCCGCCGCCAGCAGCACGAAGATCCCCGCTGTCAGTCCCGTAAAGAAGCGCTCCTTCTCCCATAAGGAGCCCAGGAGCTTTTTGGCATACAGAAGCACCAGAAGAAGCATCAGCCCCAGCACAGCGGCCAGCACGCAGATCTGCTTGCTCTGCTTCAAAGCTGCGGCGCATACCGCCGTCACCACCAGCCAGATCAGGGCAAAGGCGCCGGAAAACAGTATGATGCAGGTTCTTTGTATCTTATCCTTCATGTTCGTCCTTTCCTTTATAAATACATACCAGCCAGATCACGAAGAGGAGCATGCCAAGCTCGTAATTCAGCAATGCGTAATCCATATTCATCAGCACAAAGCTGCCCAGAACCAGACCCGTGCCCAGAAAGCTTCTGCTCTGCACCAGGGCGTAGAGCAGAACTGCCAGTATCAGAAGCAGAAAGCAGATACCCACCGGAACCGAGAAGCGCAGCATGGCATTCAGGAAGATATTGTGGCAGTTATTGGTAGACCAGCCCGGGCGCACCTCAAAGAGCCGTTCCCCGAACTCCAGTCCCCAGCCGCCGGGGCAATCCCGAATGACCCGCAGAGCTCCGGCCCAGATCTCCTTTCGATCGCCCATGGAGAAAATATTGCGCTCCCTCAAAAGCAGCTTTCCGGCGATCCCGCCTGCAGCTGCGACCCCCGCTATACCGGGCAGATAGATGCTCCGAAACCGGAATCCTTTCCAGTCCACCCGATCCAGGCAGCCGCCGATCAATACCAGCGCAGCCGCGCCGAAGCCGGTCCAGGAATGGGACAGGAACATGGCAAAGAGCAGCACGGCTATGCTTCCGAAAAAGGTCCATTTTTTTCGAAAAAGCCCACGGAAACGAACCACAGCCGCCAAAAATAAGGTCAGCATCAGTGCATAGTCGCTCTTATGGCTGTAGAGCCAGTAATGCCGAAATTCATAATAATCGGCCGGCAGCTGCGTGAAATAGAAGTGCCCGTTGCAGATCAGAAAGCTGGTATAGCCCGCGAAGAAATAGGCGATACTGAGCAGGTTCGACACCACCGTACAGCCCAGGAAAAAGCGAATCAGCTCCTCCGGCTTCTCTCCCAGCGGTTCCTCCTGTATACAGAGCACCAGAAGGAAGAGGAAGGCCACACTGTTGTCGATCTGCTCGCCAAACCAGTGAAGCTCCCGCATATTGAACCAGAGGGACAAAAGATTATAGATCAGAAGCCCTGCGGCGAGACAGCCTGCGAAGACCGGCCGCTTCTTCTTCCATCCTCCTTTTACGGCGCAGACCAGCATCCACAGAAGAAGCGCTCCGTAGGCGGCGGTGAAGACCGCATAGTATTCCATCTTATATTCCTCTGAAAAGGTACTCCAAAAAGCCGGAAAGAACAGGCTGAATACCAGAAACAGCTTGAAAAAGAAGGTTTTCATTATATAACTCCCATTTTATTCTTAAAAAATCCATTATCTCGCTATTATACACCCATCACTTATTGTTTGACAAGCAATCCCAAATCTTTTATGATGGATAGTAGTATCTGCAAACGTGAGGAATCTTTTATGATGTCAAATATCAGCCAAAAGCAGCGGCTTATTCAAAATTATACCTTACTCGGTCTGGAATGTCTGTGTATTATTCTTTCCTTTACTCTGGCTCTTCTGACTCGGGGACTCGAGGAGAGCTACCTGACCTTTTCCCGCACCTATATCACCATGCTGGCCTGCATCCTGTTCTTTCATCTGCTTTCCTATTATATGTTTGACTGGAATACGAATATCTTCAAGCGGGGCTATTATGTGGAGCTCATCGCCGTTCTCAAGTATAACAGCGTATTGATCCTGATGCTCAGCTTCTTTCTCTACGTAAGCAAGATGTCGACGGATTTCTCCCGGCTGGTCTTCGTCTATTTCTTTGCCTACAATATCCTTCTGACCTATCTGGGGCATCTGCTGATCAAGAAGTACTTTACCTCCGTATACCGGGTCAGCTCCAGCAGCAATAAGGTACTCGTCATCACCACCTCCGACTATGCCGGTGATATCCTCGGTCGCATGCTGAATTCCTCCGAATGGAGCTATGAAGTGACCGGTCTGGCTCTTCTCGACCGTGCGCAGGAGGGCGGAACCATCCTCGGCATTCCGGTCATCGCCCACGGGGAGGATCTCTTTGAGAAATTTAAAACCCAGGTGGTGGACGAGGTCTTTATCCATCTTCCGGATTCTTCCAAATCCGCCATTGAGGAGCTGATCGTGAAGTTCGAGAGCATGGGCATCACGGTTCACGTGAATATCGATTACTTCAACAATGTCCTGGCCCACAAGACCACGGAGCTCTTTGCCGGCTTTACGGTGCTGTCCTACGAGGCCAGCGTCTTTGACTACCGGCGGCTCTTCATCAAGCGCATCATCGATATCATCGGTGCCCTGGTGGGGCTTCTGATTACCCTGGTTCTGACGCCCTTCATCGCCCTGGCCATCAAGCTGGACTCTCCGGGTCCCGTCTTCTTCGCCCAGAAGCGTGTCGGCAAGAACGGCCGGTATTTCAAGCTTTATAAGTTCCGTTCCATGTACATCGATGCAGAGGAGCGAAAGAAAGAGCTTCTGGCACAAAATGAGATGGACGGCCCTATGTTCAAGGTGGAGCACGACCCCCGCATCACGAAGGTAGGCGCCTTTCTTCGGAAAACCAGTCTCGACGAGCTGCCGCAGTTCTTCAATATTCTGATTGGAAATATGAGTCTGGTGGGAACCAGGCCGCCCACCATCGACGAATTCCGGGAATATGACCTGTATTACCGCAGACGTCTGAGCATCAAGCCGGGACTGACCGGCCTGTGGCAGGTCAGCGGCCGCAGCGACATCACAGATTTTAAGGAAGTGGTGAAGCTGGATCTGGAATATATTGACAATTGGTCACTCTCCTCGGACATCCGCATCCTGCTGATGACCGTCTGGGTGGTTCTTATGAAAAAAGGAGCCCGCTGATCGCGGCGCTCCCCATAAAAAGGCTCTGACCTTGAAAGGTCAGAGCCTTAACTGTTATTCTGCTTCCCGGATGATGGTTCCGGTCTTCTCATGCAGCGCATCCTTCGCCTTGGTCAAATCCGCAATCACGGCCACACGGCCCGGACGTCCTGATACAAAGGAAGCGCCTGCCGCCATCTTCGGCAGGACGGATGCCCGGGGGAACTGTCCGGCTGCCGCATAGGACTCTACCTCCTCCGGCGTCACCTTGTCCAGCTCCTTCTCCCGATCGGTACCGAAGTTGATACAGATCTTATTCTCTCCGGTCAGGATCATCAGCATATCTGCATCCAGAAGCTCGGCCAGCTTTCCGCTGGCATAATCCTTCTCAATGACCGCGCTGGCGCCCTTTAAGTGGCTGTGCTGACGAAGCACCGGAATGCCGCCGCCTCCGCAGGCGATGACCACCTGGTCTGCATCAAGCAGGGTACGGATCGCCTCGATCTCCACGATGTCCTTCGGCTTCGGTGCTGCAACGACACGGCGGAAGCCCTTTCCTTCTTCCTCCACCACGAAGTTGCCTTTTTCCTCCTCTGCCTCAGCCTCCTCCTTCGTCATATAGCGGCCGATGACCTTGATCGGCTCTGCGAAGGCTTCATCGTAGGGGTCTACCACCACCTGCGTGATAATGGTGCTGACGGTCTTCAGAATTCCGCGGCTTAAGAGCTCCTCCCGAATGGCATTCTGCAGATCGTATCCGATATAGCCCTGGCTCATGGCCGAGCAGACCGACATGGGTGCGAAGGTATATTCCTCATGCTCTTTTCCGAACTCATTCAAGGCCGTATGAATCATGCCTACCTGGGGCGCATTGCTGTGGCTGATGGCCACCTGGCAGCCTTCCTCCACCAGATCGGCCACGGCCTTCGCTGCTCCCTTCACGGCCACCATCTGCTCCGGCAGCGTGGTGCCCAGTGCTTTATGTCCCAAAGCAATGACTACTTTTTTCTTTTCCATAATCCGATACCTCACTCTATTTGAACTGTTAGGGCTATTATAGTTGGTTTAAGGCTAAAAAGCAATGTTTTAGAGATAATTCTGCTGGCACTGCACACAGGTACTGTTCCTGCTGCAGTGAAAATCCTCGATCAGATCCTCCACCCGGCTGCAGCTGGCTGCGATGTAGGTGACTGTATGCTTTACCTTCGAAGCATCCACCGGGCATCGCGCCTCGTAAACCTCCGTATATCTGCGATCCTCCTCCCGGGCATGAGCCTTTCTGTTCTCTGTCATAAGTATCCTTACCTTTCACGATTTTTGTAAGCTATTGTAAATTTACCCGTCTCTTCTACATGAAATCCATTTTCCACGAGTGTCTCTGCCTCTGACTGGTTCCAAAAAAGTAAATAAAATCCATTTTCATCTACTTCTTCCGGCAAGCCAAATTGAACGTTATCACGGCTATTGCTTCCTTTTTCTATCAATTGCAACTCCATAGGCGATATTTCTTTTCCAAGAGCATAAAATATATAAGAAGAATCTGAATATACCGTTTTGTCTCCTATCACAGCTTTCCAGTTTTCCAGAATATCCTCATAGGTATCGCAAAACAGATACAGTGGATGCGTTTCCTGCGTATATTGCGTAAAATAATAGTGAATGAAACTGATCGCAAAGATTGCATAAATCGCTGCTGTTCCATTTATAAAAAGTCGTTTCCGCTTTTCTGACAAAATATTTTCCAGACAGGTTTTTAATCCCAAGACTGTAAAGAACAGCAGTCCCACATAGACTCCATTTAACTTATTTACATTTGGTCCTTCTATGCATAATCCCATACAAATCTGTGCGATTACCCAAAACCAAATCACAGTTTTTCCTGTGCACTCTCTTCTTTCTAATTCTTTCTTCAGACCTTTCGCATGCATCATTATTCCATAAATAGAAAATGGTACTGATAACACATACATGGAAAACCAGGTTAGTACAGAATTGTATCTCCACTCATCATAAAAAAATAATGCCTGAAATAATTTTGGAATATTATTTATCACATTTTTGAAAGATACCTCTGCACCACGATATTCCGGAAGTCTGGGAATCGTAAAATGAACCGTTGCTATTTCCGGAAGCTTAAATGTATTGATTATCAGCAATATGATTAATGGTGCGGCAAGCAGAGCCAACGGAACTCCCATTTTCACAATTTGCAGCCATGTCATCTTTTTCTCATATAAAAGATACAGGATCGTTATCATAAGAAATAAAGGAATTACAAGCCAACTGAGTGCATACG
>CAVKIR010000106.1:0-5910 GCA_963656395.1 Prevotella sp. CAG:279 | reverse complement strand
GCCGGTAGCGATGGCACCGAGACCTCTGGCAATCATCATGGTACACAGGGTCGCCAGGAAGGGAGCATGTCCGCCCTTGGAGACGATGAGGCCGTTCACGATTCCCATGATCAGGCCGCAAACCAGAGTTACCAGAATACCTACGATGACCGGCATATTCTGACGTGTAATCAGATAACCGCCAATCAATGCGTAGCAGAACATACCGGTTCCGATGGAAAGGTCTACACCGCCTGTAATCAGGCAGAAGGTGACGCCGATTCCAAGGAAGGCCAGGTAGTAAGTATAATCCATGATACTAAGAAGTGTCGAATACTGCCGGAATGAGGGGCTTACCGCGCTGAAGAACGCTATCAGGGCAATCAGCACAATCACGACGACAATTTTCTGTACACCAATCGCTCTCACAAGCGGATTGTCTGTAAAAGCATTTCCGTTTTTCTTGTCTGTCATTGTCTTATTCCCTCCTAATTTCTAAGCGTTGCCGCGTGCATGATCCGCTCCTGTGTGGCTTCTTCGATTCCCAGCTCGCCGGTCTTCCTTCCCTCACACATGACTACGATGCGGTCACTCATTCGCAGAATCTCTGTCATCTCCGAAGAAATCATGATAATGGACTTTCCTTCCGCTACCAGTTCATTCATCAGATGATATATCTCGCTCTTCGCGCCTACGTCGATACCTCTGGTAGGCTCATCGAAAATCAGGATGTCACAGTTCCTTACCAGCCACTTCGCGATAACCACCTTCTGCTGGTTTCCGCCGGATAGGTTCACAACCAGCTGATCTACGCTGGGAGTCTTGGTCTTCAGGGCATCTACATATTCCTGAGCAGCCTTCTTCTCCTTCTTCTTATCGATGAAGATTCCCTTCATGAAATTCTCCAGAGAAGCCATGGTGGAGTTCTCAGCGATGGTCTTGTCTACTACGATACCGTAGCGCTTCCGGTCCTCGGAGAGATATCCGATACCGCACTTTACAGCATCCTGCGGGGTCTTGATATCCACCTTCTGTCCATTCACATAGATATCGCCGCTCTCCTTCGGGTCGGCTCCGAACAGTGCTCTCGCCGTCTCGGTACGTCCCGCTCCCATCAGTCCGGAGAAGCCTAAGATCTCGCCCTTGTGAAGCTCGAAGCTTACATCCTTTACCATTCTTCCGGCATTCAGGTGCTCGACCTTTAAGACTACCGGCGCATCCGGTGCCACCTGGCTCTCAGTCTTCGGATCCTCATAGATGACACGGCCTACCATCATGTTGATGATGTCGTCCTTGGTGGAATCCTTGGTAATCAGGGTTCCTACATAGCCGCCGTCTCGCATGACGGTTACACGGTCTGTGATGACCTTGATCTCATCCATACGGTGAGAGATATAGACGATACCCATCTGCTTGTCACGCAGATCACGGATAATCTTGAACAGCTCCTCGATCTCTGCCTCAGTCAGCGCTGCGGAGGGCTCATCGAAGATGATGACCTTCGCGTCATGGGAGATGGCCTTCGCGATCTCGCACATCTGCTGCTTCCCGACGGTCAGGCGGCTCATGGTCTCCTTCGGGTCGATCTCGATACCCAGCTGATCGAACAGCTTCTTTGCTTCCTCATTCATCTTCTTATCGTCGATGAGCTTTCCGTTCATATACTCACGGCCGATGAAGATATTCTGTGCCACGGTCAGATGACCCAGCATATTCAGCTCCTGATGCACGATGACGATACCTGCATCCTGGGCTTCTCTCGGATTGGTGAATTCCACTTCCTTACCTTCGTAGGTAATGGTTCCGGAATCCTTGTGATAGATACCTGTCAGCACCTTCATCAGAGTTGACTTTCCTGCTCCGTTCTCGCCCATCAGTGCGTGAACCTCACCCTTGCGAACCTCCAGGTCTACGTGATCCAGCGCATGTACGCCGGGGAACGATTTGTCAATTCCTTTCATGGTTAAAATTACGTCACCCATTTTTCGCTTCCCCCTTCCGATTAATTGCGTCTGCGCCGGCTTCTAAGGTCAGCGTAAACAACCACCAGCACGATGATACCAGTAATGATATACTGATAATTGATCTGGAATCCCATAGCCAGGATTCCTTCCTGCAGAAGGGCGATAATCAGGACACCGATAAAGGTTCCCGCGATGGATGCCACACCACCGGTCATGGACGTTCCGCCCATTACACAGCCCGCGATGGCCTCGTTATTGAAGGTATCGCCGAGACCCGGCTGAACGGTCGTATATGCTCCTACATAGAAGATCGCTGCAACTCCCGCCAGCAGACCGCAGATGATGTAGGCCAGCATTTCCCATTTCTTCGTATCGACACCGGAGAGGCGGACTGCCTCGCGGTTGCTGCCGATGCAGAGGATATAACGTCCGATTTTTGTCTTATTTAAAATGATGGAACAGATAACCGCACCGATAATCAGGTAGATGAGTCCGGTCGGGATGTCCGTGCCGTTAATCTTCATCTTAACCAGGTTCCGGAACCAGCCGTTCGCGTCTGTGGACTGCGGCCAGCTGACGGACTGGGTCTTGGTGAATACGGAGCCGACGCCCTTCGCTATCATCATGCTCGCCATCGAGGTGATGAAGGAGGGAAGCCCTGCATAGGCTACCAGGAATCCGTTAAAGATACCGAAGATGGTTCCTACCAGGATGCTTACCAGCAGACAGACCGGAAGCGGAACTCCCTTCAAGGTCAGCATATAGCCGGCAATCAGTGCCGAGCAGAACATCACAGGTCCGATCGAGAAATCGATACCGCCTGTCGCGATTACGAATGTTACCCCCAATGCAAGGAATCCCAGAAAGTAAGCATAGTTCAGGGCGCTTACGATTCTGGCATAACTTACGAAGCTTGCATTTGTCTTAATCAGCGGCGTCGCGATGGCGAACAGGATATACAGCACCACCATGACGCACAGCAGAACCAAGGTGTTAAAGCCGATCTTCTTGACGAATGCATTTTCTTTTATCTTCTCCACTTTCCTTCCTCCTAACTTCTGACTGTCCCCTCTCGTCTCACCCCATAAGAGACAAAAGGAACGAACAACCGTCACTTCTGTCTTGTCCGCTCTGTCAATCTATGAATATTATATGGCCAAATTGTGAATAAGGTAATAGAAAATCTTTTTGGAAAAGTTGAAAATCTTCTTTAAATCAACGCGAATATGGTAAAAATTCTCCACTTTCAACACAAAACAAACCCGGTGCCTTTGCACCGGGTCTGCCTGCCTTCTATCTCGCCACCGGGAAGAGCAGCTTCTGGTTCTCCTCGGTATACATATTCTCTTTGGTGATAAGCTCCGATCCGGAGTCGATGAGGGCTTCGGTCTTCCTGCCCCGGACGGCCTGCACCGCGCTCTCCACGCTCAGATAACCCATATTGAAGGGCTTCTGCACCACCAGGGCATCGAAGACGCCGGATTCCAGAAATTGAATCTGCTCGACGGAGCTGTCGATACCGCCCATGTGGATGGCCTCCGTCATTTCCAGATCCCTCACCGCCCGGGCCGCTCCCACGGCGGAATACTCGTTCAGTCCTATGATGATGTCCATAGCGGGATAACGCTCCAGAAGATCCTTTGTCTGTTCGTAGGCCTTCTCCGAATCTGAATCACAGAAGACGATCTCGGCTACCCGGGAACCGGCTTCTCCCAGCCCGGCACGAACGCCGGCCTCACGTCCCACTGCCGTGGAGCTGCCCTGCACATGCCCTACAAGTCCGATGACGCTGTCCTCCTTCACGAACTGCTTCATATAGCTGCCCAGCTTATAACCGGCCTCGTAATTATCTGTAGCCACCACGGCACTTCCCATCTCCTCGTCCATGGTGGAATCTGCCAGAATCAGCCGGATACCGGCTTCTTCGATCTGCTGCGCATAGGCGACCGTCTGATCCGTGCTGCAGGGACACAGGATAATGGCATCGGGCTTCGACTCGATGGCCTCCAGAATTATCTCGTTCTGTGCGTCGACCTCCCGCTCATTTTCCGGGCCCGTCACGGTCAGGTTCACGTTATATTCCTCAGCCGCTGTCTCGGCTCCCTGGTAGACGGAGGTCCAGAAATCCGTGTCATCCAGAGCCTTCTGGATCAGCACCATCTCCAGGGGGCGTGCCGCATCCCGGCTCTTTTTCCAGTACCAGAGGCTACCGCCCGCCGCGATTAGAACCATGGCGATCAGCAGCGCCAGTCTCGCTTTTTTCTTACTTATTTTCAACTGCAGCCACGTCCTTTCCCGCCGGTATCACCACGATGGCGCAGGTTCCCCTGCCGGGCTCGCTCTCATAATGCAGTCCGTATTCGTCGCCGTAGAACAGGCGGATACGCTCATGGACATTCGAGACGCCTACACCGTTCGACTTCGTATCCCGGATGTGCTTCTCGAAGATGTGAGCCAGAGTCTCGGCATCCATACCGATGCCGTCGTCCTCCACCTCCAGCTGTATCAGAGCATTCCTTCTAAAGCCCCGGATCTCGATGGTTCCCTTTCCCTCTTTGTACTTGATGCCATGGTAAATGGCATTTTCCACCAGAGGCTGCAGCAGCAATTTTACAATTTTTTCCTCTTTTATGCTCTCCTCGACAGAGATGGAATATTCCAGCTTATCCTTGTAGCGCATTTTCTGAATGGTCAGATAAGCCTCCGTGCAGTCCAGCTCCTCGCCGATGGTCACCAGCTCCTGCTCGTTGCTGATGGTGCGCCGAAGGAGTCTCGCCAGGGAGGAGGTCATGGTCACGACCTCCTTATTCTTGCCCCATTCCGCCATCCAGATGATGGAATCCAGGGTATTATACAGGAAATGCGGGTTGATCTGCGACTGGAGAGCCTTCAGTTCGTATTTGCGCTTGGCCCGCTGCTCCTGCTCGCTCTGGCGCATCAGATTCTGGATCTCCTCGGTCATAATGTTGAAGCTGCGGGTCAGGGAGCCGATCTCATTGCCGTCCCGAACCTCCAGCGCCGCATTGCTGAAATTGCCCCGCTCCACCTCCTTCATGGAACGCTCCAGTCTCTGGATGGGCCGCGTGATCTCATTGGACAGAAGATAGCCCAGAAGCAGGGCAATGACAAAAAGGATCAATGCCAGGATCACATAGCTGATTCGCGCCGCGTTCATGTCCTCCATCAGCTCCGCCACAT
Organism: Prevotella sp. CAG:279; assembly: GCA_963656395.1. GTDB lineage: Bacteria > Bacillota > Clostridia > Lachnospirales > Lachnospiraceae > Laedolimicola. The sequence continues at coordinate 769 of CAVKIR010000106.1, read as the reverse complement.
CGGATACACCCACGACGATCCAGCCGGTGGACGCAGAGCGGGAGATGGTATAGAGCTTCCCGTCCTCCGTCAGAAAGGAGGTCTCCTCACTGTCCATGACCTCGGAAATCAGCTCGTGCTTCATGCCGCTGTAGATCAGCTGCTGCTGGGGATGGTAGACGATGCTGCCCTCCCGGTCGAGGATATAGATATAGCCCTTGTTCCCCAGGCTGATGCGCTTGCACAGCTCCTGGATGGAGTTGTAATTCAGATCCACGAAGAAGACACCGCAGACGCCGGGATTCGCCTTGTTCGTGATGCTGCGGCTTAGGGTTACCACCCAGTCGTACTGCCCCTGCACCGCATTCTGGACATGGGCGGAGGAGATAGCCGCCTTGCCGTCCAGCTTCAGCGCATTCTGATACCAGGACAGCTCCTCCACCCGCGTATAAGGATTCAGGGCAGCCTCCCCGTCGTTGATGACCGGCTCCCGATCCTCCGGCAAAAGCGCGATATTCGTGATATCTTCTCTGGCATCCGCCACTGTCCGGAATACCGTGACGATCCGCTCCCGAAGCTCCCGGGCGCGCTCCTCGCTTAGGTTCTCCGTGAACAGATAATCCCGCACATCGTAATTGTTGGATACGATATAGGAAATATTTTCCATATAATTCATATAGGAATCAATATCATTGTTCACCTGGCCCACCAGCTGAGAGGTATATTCCTTGGCGTTTTTCAGGACGGTGTTCTCCGTGTAACGCAGCGAAATCACCAGGTAGGTCAGAAG
>CAVKIR010000105.1:0-5931 GCA_963656395.1 Prevotella sp. CAG:279 | reverse complement strand
TCACAGCTCCGATGCCACTGACACCGCTTCCTATTACTACCGTCTTTTTATCCGTAATCATGTCCCATATCCTCCTTAAAGTGCCAGTAAGCCCACCAGGCACAACAGTACTGTTACGATGGAAAAGACCGCTACGACCCGGGTCTCGGACCAGCCGCCCAGCTCAAAATGATGATGAATCGGCGCCATCCGGAAGATGCGCTTTCCGCCGGTCATCTTAAAATAACCTACCTGCAGCATAACGGAGAGAATCTCGATCCAGTAAATCATGGCCACAATCAGGATAAAAATCGGCATATCCATCATATAAGCCGCAGCGGACACGAAGCCGCCCAGAGCCAGAGAGCCGGTGTCACCCATGAAGACACTGGCAGGAAATACATTGAACAGGAGAAAGCCCATCAGGCTTCCCGCCACCGCACAGGTAATCGGATGAATCTCTGCCCCCAGCAGAAGCGAGGCCACCGTAAAAAATACAGCAAGCATCACGGTGACGCTGGAAGCCAGACCGTCCAGACCGTCGGTAAAATTGGCACCGTTGACCGTTCCGATGATAGCCAGAAAGGCTACCGGGACGGCCATCCAGCCCAGATGCAGGGAATGTCCCGGCCAGAACGGAATCCGCATCGCCATATCACCACCGGTCATTCTATAGTAGTAGAAAAGGAACACGCCGGTCACCAGGAACTGGCCGAGCATCTTCTGTCCGGGCGTCAATCCCTCGGAGCGATGCAGGATGATCTTGATAAAATCATCCAGAAATCCGACGAGACCGAAGCCTACCGTCACCAGAAGAATCGGCAGGATCTTCGGATATTCCTTCACGTAGAACAGTGATGTGACGATAACAGCGATCAGAATCATCACGCCGCCCATCGTAGGTGTGCCTGTCTTCTTCAGATGGCTCTTCGGTCCATCCTCGCGTTCGGTCTGACCGAACTTCATCCTGCGAAGGAGCGGGATCACGATGGGTCCCTGCAGAGCGCTGACAGCAAAGGCAATCAGCACCGGAAATATCAGTGTCTTCAAATTCATAACTCTATACCTCTTCTTTACTCATCTGTCTGTGTGCTTCCGTCCTGCGGCAGGATCGGGCTCTCATAATCATCCAGAGGTCCGCTGTCTCCATCGGCCTCCGCCTCCTCTTCCGTAGGCATCTTCACCGTCTCGCCGGTATTCGGATCCACCAGGGTACCTTCCTCAGTGGCAGTCTCTTCCTGCGCGGTGTCCTCTGCCTGAGCTTTTAACTCTTCCTCCTCGGCCTGAGCCGCCTGCTCTGCTGCCACCTCTTCCTTCATATCCTCCGGTATCTCTGCGGTCGCATAGATATTCAGGTAGGGCATCGCTTCCTTCATGATATTCTTGAAGATCTCCTGGGCAAACGCACTGCTGGCCTGAGTCGTCGGGCTGTCCGCATTGGGCTCGTCCACCACCACATAGCAGACCACCTGCGGGTTGTCCGCCGGTGCAAAGCCGATGAAGGATACCAGATATTTCCGTTCGGAACGGGGAATCTTCTGCGCTGTTCCGGTCTTGCCGCCCATGGTATATCCGGCCACACGCGCCTTCTTACCGGTGGGATTGTTGCCGTTCGCATCTGCCGTTCCGTACATGGTATGGTACAGATACTGCCGGATCATAGAGGATGTCTTATTGGAAATGGTCTGGCGCACCAGCACCGGTTCGATGGTCTCCACCGTTCCGCCCTCTGCATTCTGAATCTTCTTTACCACATGGGGCTGATAATAATAGCCTCCGTTGATAACGGAAGAAAAGGCCGAGGCTACCTGGATCATGGTGGTATTGAAGCCCTGTCCGAAGGAGCTGGTAGCCAGCTCCACCGGTCCCATCGTATCCTTGGTAAATACGGTCGAGGCATTGTTGGTCTCACCTGGCAGATCGATGTTGGTCTTCAGACCGAAGTTGAAGATCTGCTGGTACTTCAGGAAGTTATCGTAGCCAATCATGGCGCCCATCTGCATCAGGGCATCGTTGCAGGAAAACATCAGGGAGCCTTCCAGCGAAATGATACCGTGTCCGGTCTTCTTCGCACACTTGATCTTCGACTGTCCCTGTACGATGACCTGACCGCCGTCACAGAGAAAGGTGGTGGAATCGTTGACCAGCCCCAGCTCCAAGGCCATCGCCACTGTCATCGGCTTCACCGTAGAACCCGGCTCATAGCCGTCACTGATGCAGAAGTTTCGCCACATCTGGTTCTTCGCTTCGAGCTGCTCCTCCTCGGACATGGCATCCACCTCTTCCTGGGTGAGATATCCATTTCCTACCAGATCCTGGGGGTTATTCAGGTCAAAATCCACATCTCCGGCCATGGCCAGAATTTCCCCGTTCTGGGGATTCATCATCAGGACACCGATGTTCTTGGCCGCCGGCCCCTCGGTATTCTTATTCGTATAATCCTCGATGAATTTGTCGATATATTTCTCTACGATACCCTGCAGTGTCGCATCGATGGTGGAAATCACGGTATTGCCGTCCGTCGCCTTCTTCACGGAGGTGGACTGCTCCAGATCCTCATTCAGATACTTGTAGCTGCGTCCGTTCGTTCCGCTTAAGGTGCTGTTATATTCCTCCTCTATGCCGCTCTGTCCCTGGTCGCTCGAGACCGTATAGCCAAGCACATGGCAGGCCAGAGAATTGTAGGGATACTTCCGGATATAGGAGTCCTCGAACCAGACACCCTTGATTTTACTGCCGGCAGTCTTGTCCTCCTGCGCGGCCTTGAAATCCGAGATCTCATCCTTCGTCAGCTGCTTCTTCAAAATCACATAGCTGCTGTCCTTTCGCTCCTCCAGCGTCGCGCGAAGCTCTGCCTCATCCAGTCCGAAATAATTCACCAGAGCCTGAATCGTAGGCTCCACGCAGTCCTTTTCTGCATCCTCCTTGTCCTGGTTCTGCCACAGTACCTTCGGATCCAGAATCAGATTATAGACCTTCTCACTGGTGGCCAGAATGGTGCCATTGCGATCCAGAATGTCGCCCCGCCTAAAGGGAAGGAGGACGCTGTTCGTATCCTGCTGCGCCAGCACCTTTTTTGTATATTTATCTCCGCTGGTCTTATTGATATAAGCCAGTCTCACGTCTACTCCTATCAGAGCAAGCACAATGAGCGCAAACACCAGTGCCAGCTTCCGCTTCATACGATTCGTAAGCAGCGCCTGCATTCGCGCTCTCGATTTTCTCTTTTTACTCAAATTTCTCACCTGCTGATTGTGCCAAGCAATCCCTTCAGACCCTCACTGTCCTCCGGAATCTCTGCATACTGCTTTACGTAATCGCTCCCCTCGTCGTCGTAAAGTACTACCTGATCCTCATTTGCATAAACCATACCAAGCTCATTGACCGCGATATCCCGGATCTGCTCCAGATCCACGGAGGTGGTCACCCGGTTATATTCGTCGTCATTCTCATCCTTCAGCGTAGAAAGCTGCGTCTCCAGAGATGCGATATTCTTTGCCCGGGCTGTGTTATCCGCCTGCAGCTGCAGGTATCCCACGCAGACCCACATCGCCACGCCCAGAGCCGCCGCCATAGACAGAACATAGCCAAAGCCCATGTGCTGCGTCCGGACTCTGCGGGACGTGTGAACGATCGGCCGCTCCTTTCGCACATGTCGTCCGGACGGCTGCTCCTTTACCTGAAGCTTCCGTACCGTCGCGCCTTCCACATAAGTGCCGCGCCGCCCTTGCGTATTTTTTCTTTTGTCCGTATAGATACTTCTAATCTCTGCCATACTTACGCTTCCTGACTCCCAATCCGTTCAAAGACGCGAAGCTTCGCGCTCTTGGATCGTGTATTGTGTTCCAATTCCTCCGCTCCCGGGGCAATCGGTTTTCGAATCGGTGACCTCCCCTTCGGCTTCTTACCGCACACGCATACCGGAAAGCCCGGAGGACAGGTACAGGGGTTTTCATTGGTTTTAAAGATGGTCTTTACAATCCGGTCTTCCAGCGAATGGAAGGTAATCACACAGATTCTGCCGCCCGGATTCAGCAGGTCTATCATGTCATCCAGCGAATTCTTCAATACCTCCAGCTCCTGATTCAGCTCAATGCGAATGGCCTGGAAGGTACGCTTGGCCGGATGTCCGCCAACTGCCCGGATCTTCGCCGGAATCGCCGCTTTTATAATCTCGGTCAGCTCACCCGTCGTCTCGATAGGCTTCTTCTCTCTGGCCAATGCGATATGCTTTGCGATATTGGCTGCAAACTTTTCCTCGCCGTAATCCCGGATGACCCGGTAGAGCTCATGCTCCGTATAGCCGTTTACGATATCCCGGGCCGTCTTCGACTGGCGCTGATCCATCCGCATATCCAGCGGTGCATCCACCCGGTAGGTGAAGCCCCTATCAGCGGCATCCAGCTGATAAGAGGAAACTCCCAGATCCAGGACAATGCCGTCCACACGGTCGATGCCCAGCTTCGAAAGCTCCCGGCGCATGTTGCAGTAATTGCTGCGAACAATGGTGACCCGGTCACCGAATTCCTTCAGGCGTTCCCCTGCTGCCGCGATGGCGGCCGCATCCTGATCGATGCCGATGAGCTGACCCTCCCCGGAAAGGCGTCTGCATATCTCATAGGAATGTCCGCCGCCGCCCAGGGTGCCGTCTACATAGATCCCGTCCGGACGAATATGTAATTGTTCGATCGTCTCCTGCAATAAGACGGATACATGTGCAAATTCCATAGCAGCCTCGTCTCTGTCAGATATCCAGGCCAAGCTCGGTCAGCTGGCTCGCAATCTCATCCATATCTATCTCTTCGTAATTATTATTCTCGTTCCACTTCTCCTCGCTCCAGATCTCGATGCGGTTCAGGAGTCCGGCCAACACAACATCCTTCTCAATCCCTGCAAACTTCCGCAAGGTCGTCGGAAGCAAAATTCTTCCCTGCTTGTCAAACTCACAGGGTGCGGCGCCTGCAGTCAGAAAGCGTACAAAGGAACGTGCATTCTTATTCGTCATAGGAAGCTGCTTCAGCTTCTCTTCATAGCTCTCCCACTCTTTCATGGGAAATACGAAAAGACAGCCATCCAGTCCTCTTGTCACGATGCACTCGTCGCCGAGCTTCTCCCGAAACTTTGAAGGAATGATCAGCCTGCCCTTGGTATCTACCGTATGGTTATATTCGCCTCGGAACATAGCGTCACCCCACTTTCGACGGTCTCAGGTGCCTATCTGCCACCTGCATGCACTTTTGCACCACTTTTCACCACTATTCACCACTCTTGCGTTAATAATATCTTAATTTTTTATAAAAAGCAAGCCCTTTTTCCCTGTCAACTTTTCAAAAAGAGCCATATATTATCAGACAATTTTCGATAATTTACATTTTCATCCCGGTATGCTATAGTAGACGGTGGATTTAAATTAACAAGAATGCGTTAAGGAGGATATAGATTCTATGAAATTAGGTATCGTGGGTCTGCCGAACGTCGGCAAGAGCACCCTCTTCAATTCCCTGACCAAGGCCGGTGCCCTGTCTGCAAACTATCCTTTTGCGACCATCGACCCGAATGTCGGCATCGTGTCTGTGCCGGATGAACGAATCGTGAAGCTTGGTGAGCTGTATCATACAAAGAAGGTGACGCCGGCCACCATTGAGTTCGTCGACATCGCCGGCCTCGTGAAGGGAGCCAGCAAGGGTGAGGGACTGGGCAACCAGTTTCTGGCCAATATTCGGGAGGTAGATGCCATCGTCCACGTCGTGCGCTGCTTCGAGGATACGAACATCATTCATGTAGACGGCTCCATCGATCCGGCCAGAGACATCGAGACCATCAACCTGGAGCTGATCTTTTCCGACATCGAGATCCTGGAGCGCAGAATCTCCAAGATTTCCAAGCAGGCAAAGATGGATAAGACTCTGGGCAAGGAGCTGGAGCTGGTTGAAGCCGTCAAAGCTCATCTCG
>CAVKIR010000104.1:0-5949 GCA_963656395.1 Prevotella sp. CAG:279 | reverse complement strand
CGAATTGAAGTAGAATTGTGGGAGTGCGAAGCACGGAACAATTCGTGTAACCAAAAGTTCGGGTGTTTTGACACCCGAACCATATTTATTTCAATACGCCTGCCGTCGCTGACTTCTTTACCAGCTCCATGTCATACTCCGTCATAATCTTCACCAGCTCGTCAAAAGAGGTCTTCCGCGGATTCCAGCCCAGGGTCTCTCTGGCCTTGGTCGGGTCACCCAGCAGCAGATCCACCTCCGCCGGGCGGAAGAACTCAGGAGAAACCTCGACGAGAACGCGGCCTGTGGCCACGTCGATGCCCTTCTCATCCACGCCCTCGCCTTCCCAGCGAAGCTGAATGCCTGCATGGGCAAAGGCTGCCTCGGTAAATTCCCGGACGGTTCTTGTCTCACCGGTAGCGATAACGAAGTCCTCCGGGGTATTGTGCTGCAGAATCATCCACATGCACTCCACATAGTCCTTCGCGTAGCCCCAGTCGCGCTTGGCATTCAGATTGCCCAGGTAGAGCTTCTCCTGACGGCCGGCCAGAATGTTGGCCACGGCCAATGTAATCTTTCTCGTTACAAAGGTCTCGCCGCGGCGCTCGGATTCATGGTTGAAGAGGATGCCATTAACCGCGAACATGCCGTAGGCTTCCCTGTAATGCTTCGTGATCCAGTAGCCGTACAGCTTCGCCACCGCATAGGGTGAGCGGGGATGAAACGGGGTAGTCTCCTTCTGGGGGATCTCCTCCACCTTGCCAAAGAGCTCGGAGGTGGACGCCTGGTAGATGCGTGTGGTCTTTGCCAGGCCCGCGATGCGAACCGCCTCCAGCACCCGCAGCACGCCGATGCCGTCCGCATTGGCTGTGTATTCCGGCTCCTCGAAGGAGACCGCCACATGGGACTGAGCCGCCAGGTTGTAGATCTCGTCAGGCTTGATTTCCAGCATCAGGCGCACCAGATTCATAGAATCGGTCATGTCGCCGTAGACCAGATGCAGGCCGTCGCCCTTGGCCTCCCGCTCCTTTAAAAGGTGCTCGATGCGATCCGCCGTATTCGTAGAACCCCGGCGGAATAAGCCGTATACCTCATAGCCCTTTTCCAGCAGAAGCTCCGCCAGATAGGAGCCGTCCTGCCCTGTAATGCCTGTGATTAACGCTCTCTTTTTCATAATTTTTCTCCTCTATTTTACAAAATGTGACTTAGTTCTATCTCATCCCAGTTAAATGTAATGCGGTTGATGTCCTCGTTTCCGCTGCTGGTTCCCACGTGAATCTCGATGTACTCGAAATCATGGAAGGCCTTGACCGCGTGTCTCTGATTTTTGCGGATGCAGACGGCCTTGCCCTGACTTAGAGGAATCTTCGTCCCCTCCAGAATCAGCTCGCCGCTTCCCCGCAGAACCGTCCAAATCTCGTCCCGGTGCTCGTGATAGTGATAGCTGGAGGTCATCCCATCGTAGATGCAGATTTTCCGGGTCAGGGTCGTCTGCCCCTGGCTTTCCGTGTCGTCCAGGGTTTCCAACGTGCCCCAGCGGCGCTCCTCGAACATGGGACGGGAATCAAAGGCGGATGCAATGGCCTTCACCCCTGCGCTCTCGCTCTTGTCAGCCACCAGAATGCCGTCCTGGGCGGCCACCACCACCAGATCCCGGGTTCCCATGACGGCCACGGGCATCTTCAGCTCGTTGATGACCTGGGTGTTCTCACAGGTGTCACTGAGCACCACATTTCCGATGGTGTCGGTGCTCATCTGGTCTGCCAGAGCGTCCCAGGTTCCCAGATCTTTCCAGTATCCGTCGAACTCCACCACAGCCAGGTGCTCCGCTTTCTCCAGCACCTCGTAGTCAAAGCTGATTTTCGGCAAGGAGTCGTAGGCGGCGCAGAGAGCATCGTAATCCTCCGGCACGCCGTACTTCTTCGTGCGCTCCAGAATATCGCCGATCTTCACGCAGAAGACGCCGCAGTTCCATAAGGCTCCTTCCTTCAGAAGCGCCTCGGCCTTCTCCTCATCCGGCTTCTCAGCGAAGCCGCGAACCTCCATCCAGCCATCCTTTTTCTCTCCCGGCAGAATATAGCCGTACTTCGTGGCCGGATAGCCGGGCGCTGCGCCCATCAGGCCTACCTCCGCACCGGATTCCCGCATGACGGCCTCCAGCTTCTTCACAGTCTCAAAGTAGCTGCCCTCGGTATAGGGATCCACCGGCATGATCGCGGCATAATCTTCATGGGACGCTCCCTGCTTCAGAAGCCAGGCGCAGGATAAAAGCACTGCCGCGAAGGTATCCCGCTGTCCCGGTTCCACCGCGATCCGCGCTTCCTTTACCTGACTTTTGATGAGCTCCACCTGATCCCGGCCCGCCGTGATGACAGCCTGGCCTGCGATGCCCGCTTCTGTAAGCTGCTCCCAGACTCTCTGGAGCATCGAACAGCGATCCATGGAATTGTTTTCTTTATTGACCACCTTCAGATACTGCTTGGGCCGCGCGTCGTTGGACAGGGGCCAGAGCCGTTTTCCGGAACCTCCGGACAGCAATACGTAATACATGCCGCTTCTCCTTTATGTATTATATTGTTTAATTTTCTATCTATCTTCCGCTTGCTTTTGCAAGTATATACTTGTATATTTGAATTAGCAAGTGAGGATATTGCCGGAAACAGGTATTATATTGCTATTTATATTTTTCACAGGAGGTCATTTCCCATGAAAAACTACTTCGATAAATTCCCCGATTCTTATCTGGAGAGCTCAAGACGCCGCATTCAGACCCCCAGTGCCTTCGCCCGCTCTGCCTTCTTCTATGTGCAGGAGACCGGCTACTTAAAGCTCCGGGAAAGCCATGTGGCCAGCCGTAAGAACCTGGAATCCTACCTGGTGGTCCTGGTGCTCTCCGGCAGCGGCGTGCTCATGTACGACGGGACGCTCTATGCGCTGAAAAAGGGCTCCTGCTTCTTCATCGACTGTATGGTGCCCTATTATCACCAGAGCAGCGAGACCGACCCCTGGGAGCTCATCTGGGTGCATTTTAACGGCTCCTCCTCCCGGGAATATTATCAGTATTTTTCATCCAACAGTGCGCCGGCCTTTCTGCCCTCGGACCCGCAGGCACTGCAGCAGAAGCTGACGGCACTTCTGGATACCAATGAAGCTTCGGATTTTCAGGCTGAATTGCATTCGACACGCCTGATTGTCGATATTCTGTCTATTCTATTGCAGGATATTACGTATTCCCGGGAAGAAAAATACCCCGGCCGCCTGAAGATGACCGAGGTGAAAAAATATCTGGATGCACATTATACGGAGAAGTTCTCCCTTAATGAGCTTTCGGAGCAGTTCTTTATCAGCAAATACCACCTGTCCCGGGAATTTCATCAATATTACGGAACCACACTGAATCAGTACGTGATCTCGAGACGTCTGAACCAGGCGAAAAAGCTCCTGCGCTTCTCTGCTCTGACACTGGAAGAGATCGCCCGAAGCTGCGGCTTCTATGATGCCAGCTACCTGAACCGCCAATTTAAAAACTCCGAGGGGATCACCGCCTCGGAGTTTCGCAAAACCTGGAAAAATTAGCATTTCATTTACTTGTAGGTCAGAGCCTGGGTCATGGTACTCTCCGCATTGTCTGCGTCGATCCAATAGTAGCCGGGCTCGATGACAGATGCGTTCTCCATGCCGGCGATATACCGGAATGCGGATACGGCACAGGCATACCCCATGCCGAAGGCGTCCTGCGCCATGACACCGTTGAGGGTTCCCTTCTTCACTGCCTCCACCAGCTTCGAGGAAGCGTCAAAGCCTGCGCACAGCACGCTCTGTCCCTCCGGTGCAAACTTTGATACCACGGTGGCCAGCACCTGCGTCACCTTATCATTCGTACCGAAATAGGCCTTCAGATTCGGGTGATCCGCCATGACAGCAGCCACGATCTCCTCGGCGCTTCGTTCATCGCGGTTTACATAAGTTACATCCACAATCTGCACATTCGGATGATTCGCCTCGATCTCCTCCCGGAAGCCCTTCTCGCGGTCGATGCCGGTCTCGGTCTCGGAGCTGTGCACCAGCACCGCCACCTCACCGGAATCTCCGATGGCCTCACAGAGCTTCGCGGCCGCCTCTGCCGCTGCCTGGTAGTTATCAGTCCGGGTCTCCGTCTGAATCAGCGCATGCTCGATGCCGGAATCTACGGTAAAGACCGGTATTCCATTGGCCTCCGCCAGCTCCAGCTGCGTCCTGCCGGAGTTCACATCCACATAGCCCACGATCAGTGCATCCGGATTCTTATCCAGCATCTGGTCAATGATGTCGATCTGCTCCGACACCTGCTCACCGGAAGGTGCATCGTAGGTAAGCTTCACTTTTGCACTTCCTGTATATCCCAATGCCTCGTTGAGGTCGGTGACGGCCTGCTCTGCACCGCCCTTCACGCGCTTCCAGAAGCTGCTGGTGGAATCCTTTCCAATCATGGAAATGGCACTTCCCTCCGGCACGGTGATGCCGTCTACGGAGAGGTAATCGATGCCGTCTGCCTCGATCCGGAAGAGCTCCCGGAAGTTCTCCGGCATAGTCTCCTCATCCGACGCCTCTTCCGTCTCCGCGGTCTCTGTCTCCTTCTCCTCGGTCTTCTCTGTATCTTTTTTCTGTACTTCTTCTGTCTTTGCTTCCTCCTTCGGCGCTGCTGTCTTGTCTCCCCCTGCCGCACAGCCTGTCAGAACGCCCGCAATGCAAAGAATTGCGATAAACTTTTTCATTTCCTTCTTCTCCTGTATTTCCTCAGTTACCGAAACCCAGTATAGACCAAAAAGGGATATGCCGCAAGGCATATCCCTGAAAATGCACGAAATAGCAACCATTTTTCACACTTTTTACACAATTTCAGCCTAGTTGATCACGACGCCCTTCTGCAGCATCACATTCGCGTAAACTGCGCTCTCACCGGTAGCAATGACGGCATAGGCCTTCTTCGCCTCCTCATAGAACCGGAAGCGCTCGATATTGCCGACGCAGGCAGCGCCGCGCTCGTCGTGCTTTGCCACGATCTCTTTATAGGTATCCCAGATCGGGGTCTTCACCGGATCGCCCGGCATGACCTCCATCAGGTTCATGGGCTTCTCCACGTAGGTATCGAGCGGCATCACCTGGAGGATGGCGTCCAGAAGCTCCGGCACGCCGTGACCGTCACAGCGGATGACGATGGCGTCCTTTCCCATGGACTCAGCCGGGAAGTTGCCGTCGCCGATGACGATACGGTCACTGTGACCCATCTCACAGAGAACCTTCAGAAGCTCGGGGGATAAGATACTCGGAATTCCTTTTAACATACTGCTTCTCCTTTTAGAAAGGGCACACCAACCGGTGTGCCCCCTGTCTGTCATTTGGTTTTAAGATACTGTAAGAACAGATTACTCGTACAGGTTCTGTGCGATCTCTGCATCCTCGCAGTTGTCAGCGGTGTACCACTGGCATCCTGTGTCGGTATCCTTAACTGCTGCGGTGTTGCCTGTAGCTGCATCATACAGAAGCTGAACCAGGGTCTCGCCCATAGCTACCGGAGCCTGTGTGATGGAACCAAGAAGAACGCCGTCCTTTACAGCCTGAATCTGAGCTGCGCCGGAGTCGAAGCCTGCTGCAACGATTTTGCCTTCGCCGGTACCGCACTTATTCAGGTTCTCATTAGCGGTGATGATAGCGTTAGCGGAATGCTCGTTGGAGCCGTAGATAGCGATGGTATCTTTCTCGTTCATCAGAGCGGTTGCATCTGCTGCAGACAGCTCAGAGGTAACGCTTGCCGGTACACGAACGTCGATAACTACGTCAGCGCCGTCGGTCTTCTCAGCCTTGGAGTCTGTGATGTACTTGTCGTTGCCGATTACGTTAGCAGTCTTGCCGTCAGCCTTAGCCAGCTCAGCGAACTTATCGATGAAGCCAAGACCTCTGTTGATAACGGACTCAGAAGTAGCATCCTGT
>CAVKIR010000103.1:0-5965 GCA_963656395.1 Prevotella sp. CAG:279 | reverse complement strand
CTGTCCTCCTATGCCCGCCAGTTCCTGGGACAGATGGAGAAGCCCAATGTGGAGAGCATCGACGGCCTATCTCCGGCCATCTCGATTGACCAGAAGTCCACGAACCGAAATCCCCGTTCCACCGTGGGAACCGTGACGGAGATCTATGACTATTTCCGACTGCTTTACGCTCGGATCGGTGTCCCCCACTGCCCGAAATGCGGCAAGGAGATCAAGAAGCAGAGTGTCGACCAGATGGTGGATCAGATCCTGTCCCTGCCCGAGCGGACGAAGATCCAGCTTCTGGCTCCGGTGGTGAAGGGACGTAAAGGTGAGCATGTCAAGGTGCTGGAACAGGCAAAAAAGAGCGGCTTCGTCCGTGTCCGCATCGATGGCAATCTCTACGAGCTGTCCGAGGAGATAAAACTGGAAAAAAATGTAAAACACAACATCGAGGTCGTGGTGGATCGTCTGGTGGTGAAAGAGGGCATCGAGCGTCGCCTGGCAGATTCCATTGAGACCGTTCTGAACCTGGCGGATGGCCTAGTGGTGGTGGACGTCATCGGCGGTGAGACTATGACCTTGAGCTCCAGCTATGCCTGCCCCGACTGTGGCGTCAGCGTGGAAGAAATCGAGCCGAGAAGCTTCTCCTTCAACAATCCCTTCGGCGCCTGCCCGGAGTGCTTCGGCCTCGGCTACAAGATGGAATTTGATGAGGATCTGATGATTCCGGACAAGTCCCTGAGCATTGCAGAGGGCGCGATCACGGTGATGGGCTGGCAGTCCTGCACGGATCCCTCCAGCTTCACCTACGCGCTGTTAAAAGCCCTTTCCAAGGAATACGGTTTCGACCTGACCACGCCCTATGAGCAGCTGCCCTCGGAGATCCGCGACATGCTGATTCACGGCACGAACGGCCGCGAGGTAAAAGTCTATTACAAGGGTCAGCGGGGCGAGGGCATCTACGACGTGGCCTTTGAGGGCCTGATTAAAAATGTGGAGCGCCGCTACCGGGAGACCAGCTCCGATATCATGAAGCAGGAATACGAGACCTTCATGCGGATCACGCCCTGTAAGGCCTGCGGCGGCCAGCGTCTGAAAAAGACCTCCCTGGCGGTCACGGTCGGCGAGAAGAATATCGCGGAAGTGACGTCCATGTCCGTGCTGAAGCTCTATGATTTCCTGAAGGAATTGCAGTTGACTGACCAGCAGCAGTTGATCGGCGCGCAGATTCTGAAAGAGATTAAGGCCCGCATCGGCTTCCTGATCGACGTGGGCTTGGATTACCTGACCCTGGCCCGGGCCACAGGAAGCCTGTCCGGCGGCGAGGCCCAGCGTATCCGCCTGGCCACCCAGATCGGCTCCGGCCTGGTGGGCGTGGCCTATATCCTGGACGAGCCCAGCATCGGATTGCACCAGCGGGATAACGATAAGCTGCTGGCGACCCTGAAGCGCCTGCGGGATCTGGGCAATACCCTGATCGTGGTGGAGCACGACGAGGATACCATGTTCGCGGCGGACTATATCGTGGATATCGGTCCCGGCGCGGGCGAGCACGGCGGCCAGGTGGTAGCGGCAGGTACGGCAGAGGAAATCATGGCCTGCCCGGATTCCATCACCGGCGCGTACTTAAGCGGAAAATTAAAGATTCCGGTACCGGAGACCCGGAGAAAGCCCACGGGCTGGCTGACGGTCAAGGGCGCAGCGGAAAATAATCTGAAGAATATCCAGGTGGATTTCCCTCTGGGCGTCATGACCTGCGTCACCGGCGTATCCGGTTCCGGAAAGAGCTCCCTGGTCAACGAGATTCTCTATAAGACCCTGGCCAGAAAGCTGAACCGGGCCCGCACCATTCCGGGTAAATATAAGGAAATCACAGGGTTAGAGCAGCTCGACAAGGTCATCGCCATCGATCAGTCGCCCATCGGACGGACGCCCCGTTCCAACCCGGCCACCTATACCGGCGTCTTCGACCAGATCCGCGACCTGTTCGCGTCCACAGCCGATGCCAAGAGTAAGGGTTACAAGAAGGGACGTTTCAGCTTCAATGTGAAGGGCGGCCGCTGCGAGGCCTGCGCCGGAGACGGAATCATCAAGATCGAGATGCATTTCCTGCCGGATGTGTACGTGCCCTGCGAGGTCTGCCAGGGAAAGCGGTATAACCGGGAGACCCTGGATGTGAAATACAAGGGCAAGAGCATCTTCGATGTGCTGGATATGACCGTGGAGGAGGCCCTGACCTTCTTTGAGCCCGTGCCCTCCATCCGTAGAAAGATCGAGACCCTGAATGATGTGGGACTTTCCTATATTAAGCTGGGACAGCCCTCCACCACCCTGTCCGGCGGTGAGGCCCAGCGTATCAAGCTGGCCACCGAGCTGTCCAGACGGAGCACCGGCAAGACCATCTACATTCTGGACGAGCCCACCACGGGACTGCATTTTGCCGACGTCCATAAGCTGACCGAGATTCTCCAGAGGCTGGCCGAGGGCGGCAATACGGTCGTGGTCATTGAGCACAATCTGGATGTGATTAAGACGGCGGATTACATCATTGATATGGGCCCTGAAGGCGGCGACCGGGGCGGTACCGTCATCGCGAAAGGCACACCGGAGGAGGTAGCCGGGGAGGAGATCTCCTACACCGGTCAGTATCTGAAAAAGTATCTATAGATTTTATACTGCATTTCGCATATACTAGAGCGGAGTAAAAAAAACCGAGTTTAAATGGAGTATATACAATGATTCAGAAATTATATGAAACGCTTTGTGATATAAATGGAGCCTCCCAGGTTCTGCGGGACGAGCCCATGAGCCGCCATACCACCTTTCGTATCGGCGGGCCGGCGGCCATCTTCTGTATGCCGGAAGGGATTCCGCAGCTGGCGTCCAGCATCAAGGCCTGCGTGGAAGCCGGTGTGCCGTATTCCGTTCTGGGGAACGGCAGCAATGTGCTGGTCAGTGATGCAGGCTACCGGGGTGTCGTTCTTCAGCTTTTCCGCAATATGGATGCCATCCATGTCAGAGGAAGACAGCTGGAGGCAGAAGCCGGCGCCCTGCTGGTGCGCATCGCCCATCTGGCAGCCAGGGAAGGCCTGACCGGACTGGAATTTGCCTCCGGTATCCCGGGAACCCTGGGCGGCGCGCTGGTGATGAATGCCGGTGCCTACGGCGGAGAGATGAAGGATGTGGTCAGGGAGGCTGTGGTTATGAAGCCGGACGGGGAGATCCTGCGTCTTACCGGGGAAGAGCTGGAGCTGGGATACCGCACCAGTATCATTGCCGAAAAGGGCTATCTGGTCTTAAGCGCCCTTCTGGAGCTGAAGGAAGGAGAAAAAGAGCAGATCGAGGCCCGGATGCAGGAGCTGAAAGCAGCCCGCGTCGCCAAGCAGCCGCTGGAATACGCCAGCGCGGGAAGCACCTTCAAGCGGCCGGAGGGCTATTTTGCCGGAAAGCTCATTATGGATGCAGGCCTGCGTGGTTACACCGTAGGCGGCGCCCAGGTGTCCGAGAAGCATTGCGGCTTCGTCGTCAACCGGGGAGGTGCGACAGCGCAGGACGTATTGGAGCTGGTAGAGCATGTACAGGAGGAAGTGAAGAAGCAGTTTGGCGTAGAGCTGGAGCTGGAAGTGAAGCTTCTGGGATTTTCTGGAAATTAAGTGACGGGGTAACTATTCAGGACAGCCCGAAGCACTTGCTGCTGAGGTTCTACGCGCTGCTTCGGTCGGAGCTGAACAGACATCCACTGGATGTCTAGCTCCGTATGAACATGATTCAGGAGTGCAAAATCCCATCGGCGAAGCCGATTCTCATGGATTTTGCATACGTAACTGGTCAGGTACTGAACAGTTACGTGACGGGAGATAATGCAGATGAGATTTGTAATTGTAACAGGAATGTCAGGAGCGGGCCGAAGCACGGCCCTTCGGGTGCTGGAGGATGCAGGCTACTTCTGCGTAGACAATCTTCCGATTTCCCTGATTGAGAAATTTTCCGAGCTGATCTATCCGGGCAACACGGAGGTTACCAAGGCAGCTCTGGGCATCGATATCCGAAGCGGCAAGGCCTTCGGTGAGCTGGAGACTACGCTGGATGAGCTGAATACAGCGGGGGTCAATTATGAGATCCTGTACCTGGATGCCTCCGACGAGGTGCTGGTGAAGCGCTATAAGGAGACCCGGCGCAGTCATCCGCTGGCGCAGGACGGCCGCGTGGCAGACGGCATCCATGAGGAGCGAAAGAGGCTGGAATTTCTGAAAAAGCAGGCAGACTATATCATCGATACAAGCAATCTTCTGACGAGAGAACTGAAGCAGGAGCTGGATAAGATCTTCGTACAGAATAAGAATTTCAAGAATCTGGTGATTACCGTGCTTTCCTTCGGATTCAAATACGGAATCCCCACGGATTCGGATCTGGTATTCGATGTGCGCTTCCTGCCGAATCCCTATTATTATGAGGAACTGAAGAAGCTGAGCGGCAATGATAAGCCGGTGCAGGATTTCGTTATGGGCTTCGAGGTATCCCATCGCTTTCTGGATAAGCTGATCGACATGATCCAGTTTCTGATCCCGAATTATGTGCTGGAGGGAAAGAATCAGCTGGTGATCTCCATCGGCTGCACCGGCGGCAAGCACCGATCCGTGACTCTGGCGAACAAGCTCTATGAGCGGCTGCGGGATAATGCGGATTATGCAGTCCGGATCGAGCACCGGGATATCGAGAAGGACGCCATTGTCAAGGCACATTAAATGCACATTTGAAGAGGTAATCTATGTCTTTTTCCAGCGAGATTAAGCAGGAGCTCTCCTTTCACGTATCGCCGGCCAGACATTGCAGACTTGCGGAAATGGCGGCGATCTTGAATTTCTGCAGTCATGTGGAGAGCACGGAGGGCGATGCTCCCTGCATGAAAATGCATACGGAGAATCCGGCAGTTGCAAGAAAGTACTTTACATTATTGAGAAAAACATTTAATATAAAGCTGAACGTGTCGGTACGGCAGAGCAGAAATCCCCAGGGAAGCAGAAGCTATGAAGTGACTTCACGCGGCGGGCTTTCGTCTGTGAAGCAGATACTGGTGCAGAACCAATGCTGCAAGCGGGCTTATATACGGGGAGCCTTTCTGGCATCCGGTTCCGTGAGCGATCCCGAGAAGGGCTATCATTTTGAGATAGTATGCAGCACGGAGGAAAAGGCGGAGAAGCTTCGCGAGATGCTGAGCGGCTTTGGGATAGATGCTCGTATCACATTGCGAAAGCGCAGCTTTGTACTCTATGTAAAAGAGGGTTCCCAGATCGCGGATCTTCTGAATATCATGGAGGCACATGTGGCTCTGATGAAGTTCGAGAATGTCCGGATTCTGAAGGAGATGCGCAACAGCGTGAACCGACAGGTGAACTGTGAGACTGCCAATTTGAATAAGACCGTTTCTGCAGCGGTAAAGCAGATTGAAGACATACAATTTATTCAAAGAACCATCGGCTTTGATGAGCTTCCGGAGAATCTGGCGGAGATAGCTGTTCTTCGTCTGGAGCAGCCGGAGACCACCTTAAAGGAGCTGGGGCAGATGCTGACGCCTCCCGTAGGAAAGTCCGGTGTTAATCACCGGCTCAGAAAGCTGAGTATCCTAGCTGAGGAGTTAAGGGATCACAAGGAGGAGAACTATTATGATGAAACAGGAGATCACGATTCAGATTCCGGAAGGGCTTGAAGCCAGACCGGTCGCTCTGCTGGTACAGGTGGCAAGCCAGTACGGCAGCGAGATCTATGTGGAGAGTGATAACAAAAAGGTAAATGCCAAGAGTATCATGGGTATGATGACTCTGGGACTCTTCGCAGGCGAGACCGTCACCGTCTCCGCGGACGGCGAGGATGAGGAAGAGGCGATGGCGAATATCGTGAAATTTCTGAGCAGCAAATAATTAAGAATAGCTGTAACTATTCAGGACAGCCCGAAGCACTTGCTGCTGAGGGCGTATGAACATGA
>CAVKIR010000102.1:0-5991 GCA_963656395.1 Prevotella sp. CAG:279 | reverse complement strand
GGCAAGGCAAAGAGAGTCTTGAGCGAGGGCAATACGGTCATGTATGTGGCTCCGGTGCAGGAGGAGAACGACGAGACCGAAGAGACAGACGGAATCGAGGAGAACGATGCTGCGCCGGCAGAGGGCGAAGCAGAAGGGACGGAAACTGCGCAATGATGACCTTTCAGGAAGCGGTAGATTATATAGAGGAAACACCGAAATTTACAAAGAAGAATTCACTGGATCACACCCGGGCCTTTTTAAAAAGGCTCGGAAATCCCCAGGAGGATATGAAGATTCTTCATGTGGCGGGAACGAACGGCAAAGGCTCAGTCTGCTCCTTCCTGGCCTCCATCCTGCATGCAGCGGGCAAGCGGACCGGTCTTTTTACCTCTCCGCATCTGGTGGATATCAATGAACGCTTCGTGATCGATGAGAAGCAGATATCAGACGAAGCTTTTCTGGAAGCCTTCCGTAAGGTGATGGACTGCGTCCGTGCCATGCAGGAGGAGGGCTATCCTCATCCGACCTATTTCGAACTGCTGTTCCTGATCGGAATGGTGATTTTCCGGGAGGCGGGCGTGGACTATCTGGTGCTGGAGACGGGTCTGGGCGGACGCCTGGATGCGACAAACTCCGTGGCACATCCGGTGGTGACGGTGCTGACCTCCATCAGCCTCGACCATACCGAGTATCTGGGGCATACCGTGGCAGCCATTGCGGGCGAGAAGGCAGGCATTATAAAAGAAGGCATTCCGGTGATCTACGATGCCTCCTGTAAGGAAGCAGAGGAGGTTATTCTGGCTAAGGCAGAGGCAATGCATGCTCCGGCCTACGGCATCCGTCCGGATATGTACCGGATTTCCTCCGAGACCGAGAAAAGCATTGCTTTTTCTATCGAATGTGGGTATTATGATGGTATCAGTCTGTCCATCACAAGCGCTGCGGAATATCAGATGAAGAATGCCGCAGAGGCTGTGACGGCCATCCGCGTTCTGGATCCGGAAAAGAGTGAATTTACCGACGAGATGATCCGCGAGGGCATCGCGAGGATGCGCTGGCAGGGACGCATGGAGACTGTGCTGCCGGGCGTCATCATCGACGGCGGCCACAATGAAGCGGGCGTGGAAGAGTTCGTAAAGACTGCAAAGCGTCTGGAGAAGGACTTTTCCGTCACACTGCTCTTCGCAGCTGTGGGCGACAAGGATTACCGTCACATGATAGAGACCGTCTGCAGGGAGCTGCGTCTCAGTCGCGTTATCGTGACCGAGGTGGGCGGCTACCGCAGCGTGGATGTGAAGGAGCCCAGGAGGCTGTTTGGGGAGTTCGGACAAAAAGAGATCAAGGCGATTCCCGATGTGAGGGAGGCCTTTGAGGAAGCATTAAGAGAAAAGGGAGACGGTATCCTGTTCTGCGTCGGCTCCCTGTATCTGGTAGGAAGCATTAAAAAAATTTTACGGGACAAGGAGGACGGCAAATGATTGACTTTGAAGAAGAACTGAAGAAATTTCACCCGAGTCTGGAAGTAGAGCAGGTGGAGGAGAATGTATACAAGAACAAGCCCAAGGACATGTCGGACCTGCTTGATGAGATGCTGCAGGAGATGAAGGATGGCCGCCGCAAGTAAGGGAGTCTATACAGGCGGACATCATAGGAGGAAATTATGCGCTGTATGAAATGTGGAGCGACACTGACGGATCCGGGATACTGCAGCTCCTGCGGAACGGAGATTCATGTATACGATAAGATGATCCGTCTGTCCAACACCTGGTACAACCTGGGACTGGAGAAGGCGAAGGCGCGGAATCTGTCCGGCGCGATGGAGGATCTGCGCTGCAGCCTCGAACTGAATAAGCACAATATTCCGGCGCGGAATCTGCTGGGACTTATCTACTATGAGGTGGGTGAGGTGGTATCGGCTCTGACAGAGTGGATCATCAGCAAGAACCTGGATCCGGAGAAGAATATCGCAGACGAATATATCGACGCAATCCAGGCGAATCCGGCCAGATTGGAGACCATCAACCAGACCATCAAGAAATACAACCAGTCTCTGCTGTACTGTCAGCAGGGCAGTGAGGATCTGGCCATCATCCAGCTGAAAAAGGTGCTTTCCCTGAATCCGAAGCTGGTGAAGGCGCACCAGCTGCTGGCACTGCTCTATATCCGGGCGGAGGAATATGAGCGGGCAGGCCGAGAGCTGCGGCGCGCTCTGGCCATCGATAAGACCGATAATCTCTCTTTGCATTATCAGGCAGAGCTGGAGACCGTGGCCGGAAAGTCCGTGGTACGCGGACAGAAGGCGGAGGACGAGAAAGAGAATAAAGGAAATAAGAGCAAGGATCCGGATATTATCTCCTATACCAGCGGCAATGAGACCATCATTATGCCGGCGACCTACAAGGAGAATACCGGTGTCAATGTGGTGCTGAATATCTTCATCGGCCTGGTGGTGGGTGTAGCACTGATGTGGTTCCTGGCGGTGCCGGCCAAGGTTCGCTCCGTGCGAAGTGAGACAGCGGCACAGATTCGGGAATACAGTGACCAGATTACGGCGAAGCAGACCGAGATCAACAGCCTGCAGACGCAGCTGGACGAATTGAATGCTTCCGGTGAGGACAGCACGGAGGATAGCGCAGAGAGCCAGGGCGGCAGCTATGAGCAGCTCATCGACGCCTATACCAGCTTCCAGGCCGGCGATACCGAGACCGCGAAGACGACGCTGGATAATGTCAATGCGGATGAGCTGTCGGATAACGCCAAGGCGATTTACAATCAGATGTACGGCAGCCTCCATGCAGACGATGTCAAGAGCTGGCACGAAGCGGGTGTGGCCGCTTATGAGGCAAAGAACTACGAGGAAGCCGTGACGAACCTCTCCCAGGTGGTGAGCGCCGATGAGAAATACGACAACGGCTATGCATTGTACTATCTGGCCCGCTCCTATGAGGCTCTTCAGCAGAACGACCAGGCGCTCGTCATGTTCCAGAAGTTCCTGAATGATTTCCCGGGAACCTCCCGGGCTAAGTATTGCACCAGTGCCATTGCGCGGCTGGGCGGACAGGTCGAACCCCAGACGCAGACTCAGGCGGAGGATACGTCGACGCAGGAATAGGGGAAATATTGGTTAAATATACAAAAATATCTTGAAATATAGCAGGTGACAGGATATAATGTCCCCAGAAACAATGGAGTTTCAGGATGGTGGAAGTTTACCCTCCTGAAACTCTTTTTTACTTTATAGGAGGAAAGATTATGAAAAACAGATTATTTGCACTGACCACGGCCGCAGTACTGGCAGTATCCCTGACCGCCTGTGGTTCATCTAAGACCGAGACGACGACAGACACAAGCACAGAGGCATCTGCAGAGGAGAGCGCTTCCACAGACAGCACAGGCGACAAGAAGGTACTGAAGGTAGCGATGGAGTGCGGCTATGCACCCTATAACTGGACCCAGCCGGATGATTCCAACGGCGCGGTTCCGATTAACGACAGCTCCGATTACGCTTACGGCTATGATGTCATGATGGCGAAGAAGATCGCGGATGAGCTGGGCTATGAGCTGCAGATCGTAAAGCTTGACTGGGATTCTCTGGTACCGGCGGTACAGTCCGGAACCGTAGACTGCGTCATCGCAGGACAGTCCATCACATCCGACCGTCTGGAGATGGTAGATTTCTCCACTCCGTACTATTACGCATCTGTAGTCAGCCTGGTAAAGCAGGACGGACCGCTGGCAGACGCAAAGGGTATCTCTGATTTCGAGGGTGCTACCTGTACCTCTCAGTTGGGCACCATCTGGTATGACGTCTGCCTGCCCCAGATCAAGGATGCGGACATCCAGGCTGCACAGGAGTCTGCACCGGCTATGCTGGTAGCGCTGGAGAGCGGCCGTACCGATCTGGTAGTAACCGATATGCCGACCGCAAAGGCAGCCTGCGTGGCTTATCCGGATCTGAAGCTTCTGGACTTCACAGAGACAGACGATGACTTCGCTGTATCGGATGAGGAGATCAATATCGGAATCTCCGTACAGAAGGGCAACAGTGAGCTTCTGGACGGCATCAACAGCGTGCTCTCTACCATGACGGTGGATGATTTCAACAGCATGATGGACGAGGCGATTTCCGTACAGCCGCTGTCTGAGTAAATATTGGTTACAGTGTCAAAAGTCTGAGTCCACGACATGCTTGCATGTCGGTGGAGGAATGACTTTATGACACGCACTTCAATGAGGATGTAGTGGGGCGAAAGCCCCGCGAGAATCCGAATTGAAGTAGAATTGTGGGAGTGCGAAGCACGGAACAATTCGTGTAACCAAAAGTTCGGGTGTTTTGACACCCGAACCAATATTTGGAAATAAAAAGGGAGTTTTGAACGTAAGATGTCCATATCAAGTATGAAATTTCTGGAGAGAATCGGATACCTGCTTCAGCGTTACGGCACCTCTTATCTGAAGGGAGCCGGAACGACGCTGGCGATCGCCCTGGTTTCGACAGCCATCGGCTGCCTCATCGGCTTTGCAGTGGGCGTGGTGCAGACCATTCCTGAAGACAGGAAGCGCGACAGCGCGGGGAAACGGATCGTGCTTCGGGCGGCCAAAATCATCCTGAAGGCCTATGTGGAGCTGTTCCGCGGTACGCCCATGATCGTGCAGGCAGTCTTTATCTATTACGGTCTGTCCCAGGTATTCAACATTCAGCTGGGCATGTGGTCCGCGGCATTTCTGGTCGTATCCATTAACACGGGAGCCTATATGGCCGAATCCGTCCGGGGCGGTATCATTTCCGTGGATCCCGGTCAGATGGAGGGAGCCAAGGCCATCGGCATGACCCATGTACAGGCCATGAAGCAGGTCATCCTGCCTCAGGCCATCCGGAATATTATGCCGCAGATCGGCAACAACCTGATCATCAACATCAAGGATACCTCGGTGCTCTCCGTTATCAGCATCGTGGATCTGTTCTTCGTGCATAAGAGCGTGGCGGGCGCACTGTATACCTACTTTGAGTCTGCGACCATCGTGATGGCCATCTACCTGACACTGACCCTGGTGACCTCGAGGGTTCTGCTCCTGGTGGAGAAGAAGATGGACGGTGACGCGAACTATGAGCTGGTGGATACGATGGACATCGGCAATCAGCTCCGTACGGTTCGGGAGCATGACGGAGAAGGGAGACGCGGATAATGAGTGAGAAAGAACGAATTCTGAAGGTTTCCCATCTGCAGAAGAGCTTTGGAAATCATGCGGTCTTAAAGGATATCGATTTTGAGGTATACAAAGGGGATGTAGTGTCCATCATCGGCGCATCCGGATCCGGAAAGTCCACGATGCTTCGCTGCATCAATCTTCTGGAGGAGCCGGGCGGCGGGGAGATTCTGTTCCACGGACAGGATATCACGGACGCGAAGGTAAATGTGCCGGCCTACCGTGCGAAGGTGGGTATGGTGTTCCAGAATTTCAATCTCTTCAACAATATGACGGTGCTGGAGAACTGCATCGTCGGCCAGGTGAAGGTGGCGAAGAAGAAGCCGGAGGAGGCTCGCGAGAGTGCGATCCGCTATCTCCGTCAGGTGGGTATGGAGCCTTTTCTGAACGCAAAGCCGCGGCAGCTGTCCGGCGGCCAGAAGCAGCGTGTGGCCATCGCCCGTGCCCTGGCCATGGAGCCGGAGGTGCTGCTCTTTGACGAGCCGACTTCGGCGCTGGATCCCCAGATGGTGGGTGAGGTATTAAGCGTCATGGAGGAGCTGGCAGGGCAGGGTCTGACCATGCTGGTGGTGACCCATGAGATGGCCTTCGCGCGGGATGTATCGACCCACG
This sequence comes from Prevotella sp. CAG:279, assembly GCA_963656395.1. GTDB lineage: Bacteria > Bacillota > Clostridia > Lachnospirales > Lachnospiraceae > Laedolimicola. Next base: position 189 of record CAVKIR010000102.1, on the reverse strand, counting down.
TGATCTATATGTCCGAGGGTGTCATCGAGGAAGAAGGCACGCCGGAGCAGCTCTTCGGTGCACCGAAGAGTGAGAAGACGAAGGAGTTCCTGGCACGCTTCCGGAATACAAGTATCTGAAAAATGGTTACTGTACAAACGCCAGCCAGTCCATGATGGCTCGCAAAGGCGGCCCTATACAGGAATAAAT
>CAVKIR010000101.1:0-6024 GCA_963656395.1 Prevotella sp. CAG:279 | reverse complement strand
GAAGAGGCACTCCAGGCGCGGATGGGACAGGCTGTCATCGTCGAGAATCGCCAGAGCAATCGCTACCGCAATGCCGTCATCTCCGCCGAGGGTCGTTCCCTTTGCGTAGACGAAATCACCGTCCAGTGCGATATCCAGGGGATCCTTTGTAAAATCGATGGGGCAGTCTGCCTCTTTTTCACATACCATATCCAGATGTCCCTGGAGAATGACGGTGGGTGCGTCCTCGTATCCTGCCGAGGCCTCTTTTACAATCACGACATTGTCGGATTCATCCCGGGATGCGGCCAGACCGCGCTTCTTCGCGAATTCCATACAATACTGCGCTGCACCTGCCTCATTGCCCGAGCCTCTCGGTATCTGTGTCAAATCTTCAAAAAATTCAAAAACTTTCTTCGGTTCTAATTCTCCTAATATGCGCATGTTGCTTCTCCCTTTCCTGATCCGTTACGAAAAAAGACATCCGGATCTCAAATCGGCTTCAAAATCACGGATGTCTGTTCGCCCTTTCTCTCCTGCTTACTGCTCTTCCTCCAAAGCTTCCTCTTCCGGCTGTGCGCTGATAGCCGGTCCTAACTCAGCACGGTTGCTGGCCAGAATCTCATTGAAGTTCTGTAAGGAGTTCATCATGGACTCATAGCGGGCTGCATGAGACTCCATGGTCTGTCGAATCAGATTCTGCAGATTGCCCAGCATATCGTCGGTATAGCGCATCGCCTGCATCCGGAAATTGTTCGCCTCGATGGTCGCCGCGTCCAGACGTTTCTGCGCCTCTGCCTCTGCGGCTGCCATGATCTCATTGGCCTGCACGTAGGCCTGCTGCATGATCTCATGCTCGTTGATCAATTCGGATGTATGGATATTGGCCTCCTTGATGATGGCATCCGCCTTGGCCTGCGCATCCGCCAGGATCGCATCCCGGTTCGACAGCACCTTCTGATAGCGCTTGATCTCCTCCGGTGTCTTCATGCGAAGCTCCCGCAGCAGCTCCTCGATTTCTTCTTTATTGACGATGATGTTCGTCTTTGACAACGTCTGCGGCTTGCAGCCGTCAATATACTCCTCAATTTCCTCAATGACCTGTTCGATCTTGCTGCTCATAAACCCGTTCTCCTCTCCATTTCTAAATGTAATTTAGACTCCGTATCGTTCCTGCATCCGTTCCCGGATCTTCTCTTCTACGTAGGGCGGTACAAAGGCAGAAATATCGCCGCCGAAGGCTGCGACCTCCTTGACCGTCGTGGAGCTCAAGTAAGCATACTCCAGACTGGTGGTCAAAAACAGCGTATCCAGATCCGGACTCATGATCCGATTCGTCTGCGCCATCTGCAGCTCATAATCGAAATCCGTAATCGCACGTAAGCCCCGCACGATGATATGGGCCTCGCATTCCTTTGCAAAATCCACCAGAAGCCCCGTAAAGGAACGTATCCGGATATTCGGGTATTCCTTTGTTACCTCTTCCAACATCTTAACACGTTCTTCTACAGAAAACAACGGAGTTTTGGAGCGATTATGCAAAACACCCACCACGAGCTCATCCACAATCCGCGATGCACGGAGGATGACATCCAGATGTCCTTTGGTCACCGGGTCAAAGCTTCCCGCATAAATTGCTCTAATCATTCGTCCCCCTCATTCATCTCGATAAAGAGATGCTTATTCGTCTTGTATTTTTTAACCTTGCGGATATGATATCCCAGCTCTTCGATCCAATCCGTCTCTTCCTGTAAGGCCGCCTCCAGAATGATGGTCGTATTCTCTGTCAGAAGTCCGGAATCCAGAAGATAACCGAGCACCTCCCGCTCCAGCCCCTTTCCGTAGGGCGGATCAAGGAAAATGATGTCAAAGGGCTCCTCACCCTCCAGCACCCGCAGTGCGCCCAAAGCGTCCATGAAGAAAACCCTGGCCCTGTCCGCAAGCTTTGTAAAGGCCAGATTGTCAGCGATGCAATCATAGGCCTTCCGGTTATTCTCTGCAAAGGCCGCGTAGTCCGCGCCCCGGCTTAAGGCCTCGATCCCGATGGCACCGCTTCCGCCGAAGAGATCCAGAAACCGACAGCCCGGTATCTCCGGCTGCAGCATATTAAACAGCGTCTCCTTGATCCGATCGGTCGTCGGCCTGGTATCCAGTCCCTCGATGCATTTAAGCGGCATACTGCGTGCCGTTCCTGCTATAACTCTCACCTGTTACCCCCTCACCTGGCCGTGGCCGGTAATCTCGTATTTGTAAGAAGTCAGCGCCACCAGTCCCATAGGGCCTCTGGCGTGCAGCTTCTGGGTGCTGATGCCGATCTCCGCACCGAAGCCGAACTCAAAGCCGTCGGTAAAACGGGTTGAGGCGTTCACATAGACCGCCGCTGCGTCCACCTCTCTTAAAAATTTCTCTGCATGTTCTTTATTTTCTGTAATAATCGCCTCGGAATGGCCTGTATTGTAACGGTTGATATGGGCAATGGCCTCCTCCACCGTATCCACGGTCTTCACCGAGAGAATGTAATCCAGATATTCGGTACCCCAATCCTCCTCGGTCGCCGGCGTCATGGCTACCGTTTCCCGGGCTGCCTCGTCACCCCGCAGCTCCACCTGCTTCTCCTGCAAGCGCTTTGCCAGCAGCGGCAGGAAGGCATCCTTCACCCTTCGGTTCACCACCAGAGACTCGCAGGCGTTGCAGACGCCGATGCGCTGGGTCTTCGCATTGTATACAATATTCACAGCCATCGGAAGATCCGCCGACTCATCCACATAGATGTGGCAGTTGCCGGAACCGGTCTCGATGACCGGGATCGTGCTCTGGTTCACCACGGTTGCGATCAGACCCGCACTTCCTCTGGGGATCAGCACATCGATATAGCGATTCAGCTTCATAAAGGCCGCTGCCGTCTCCCGGCTGGTATCCGTCAAAAGCTGAATGGAGCTCTCCGGACAGCCGTTAGCTACCAGAGCCTTCTGAAGCACCTCGGTAATGGCCCGGTTGGAATGAATTGCATCGCTTCCGCCCCGCAGCACCACCGGATTACCTGTCTTGAAGCACAGACCGAAGGCGTCCGCCGTCACGTTGGGTCTGGCCTCGTAAATGATGCCGATGACGCCCAGGGGCACCCGCACCTGACGGATATGGAGGCCGTTCTCCGGCACCCAGTCCTTCATGACCTCGCCCACCGGATCCGGCAGGTCTGCGATCTGGCGCAGTCCCTCTGCCATGCCCGCGATGCGCTCCTCTGTAAGCTTCAGCCGATCCAGAAGCCCCGGCTTCATGCCCCGCTTCCTGCCTGCTTCCATGTCCTGCTCATTGGCCGCAAGGATACTGTCCTGCTCCGCCACCAGAGCCTCCGCCGCCTTCAAAAGCACCCGGTCTTTCTCCTCGCGGGTCAGAACGCGCAGAATCGGCTCCGCTTCTTTTGCTCTTTTTCCAATGCTCTCTAATGTCATCTATGCCCTCCCGATTATCCGTTTCTCCGTCACGATTTTTTCCGGACAGATATCAAACGCTTCATAAGGAACCTCGTCTTTTACCTGGAATTCAAAGGCCAACGCCACTCTGGAAAGCTTCGGATGCGCCTCCAGGAAACGGTCGTAGAAGCCTCCGCCGTAGCCGATCCGGTGACGCTCTTCATCGAAGGCTACGCCCGGCATCAGCATCAGCGCCTTTTCTTCGTCACCGGTTTCGTCCGCCGCATGCTTCTCAAAGGGCTCCCGGATACCGAAGTAGCCCTCCTCCAGATCCTCTTCCAGAGAGGTGATGTAGAAGAACTTCATGTCCTGTCCCAGCACCTTCGGCACGGCTACCCGTTTGCCGTCGGCCCAGGCCGCCCGGATGATATCGGAGGTCTCCACCTCGTGCTTACAGTCCACATAGGCGTAGATCACCTCTGCCCGCTGATATTCCGGCAGAGTCAGCACCCGATCCCGCACCTCCAGGCTCAGAGCATGGATCTGCTCATCCGTGTGGGCTGCCCGCAGCGCCTTGATTTCCTTTCGCAGTGCCTTCTTTAACTCTTTGTTAGTTTCCTTTTCTGTCTGCATCATACTTTTCACCCAGATTTACGACGCTTCCGTCTCTTTCCTTGATATCAATGTTGTTGAGCTGTCCGCGCAGATTCATGCGGACGGCCTCGATATACTCCAGGCGCAGCAGCTTCTGTTCCTTCTTCTCCGCATCCGTCAGCCCCTCTGCCTTGGAACGGCGATACAGCTCATTGATGCGCGCAATCTTCTGTGGATCCATTTACTTATCTCCTTCCCAGCCCGCAAAGGATGCCGCTTTTTCAAACATCTCCTGTGCGTACGCATAGCCATGATTGTAAAAATCTGTCAGAATCTCTGCATGATTCTCGGTATTCTTAACCACCGGAACCTGCGGACGGATGACAAAAATGCGCCCCCGGCTCTCCAGATCCTCGATGAGCTCCATGGTTCGGTTGTAGACATACGCCCGGTACTTGATAGCCCGAATCAGATTCGGATACCTCCGATACATGATCTGTGCCATTTTCAAGGTCTTCTTTGCAGGTGCCTTTCGATAGCCCTCCTGCCTCGTCAGGATGATGATGGGCTTCTTCACGCCGTCATGCAGGGCCTTCCGAATGGGCACGGAATCTGCCACACCGCCGTCCACCATGGGAATGCCGTCTACATCCACCACCGGGGATACCACCGGGAGGCTGGAGGATGCCCGGCAGATGGTCATGAGCCGCCGGCGATCGCTGTTCTCGGAAAGGTATTCCGCCTTGCCGGTCAGGGCGTTGGTAGCCGTCAGGATACACTCCATGCCGGAAGAAAAATACGTATCGTAGTCAAAGGGAATGATCTTATTCGGAAAGATATCAAAGATCAAATCCATGTTGAAAAGGCTGTGGGTTTTCAACAGGGACTTAAGCCCCACATAGCTGCCGGCCTCCAGGAAATCGATCGTACACTGCTTCATCCGGCCCGGCTGGTGGGACGCGTAGTCCACTGCATTGCAGGCTCCCGCCGATACACCGATCACATAGGGCAGATACATCCCCTGTTCCATAAAATAGTCCAGCACGCCGGCCGTAAACACGCCTCTCGTGCCGCCGCCCTCCAGTACCATTCCAGCTTTTTTCATGAAAAATGCGCCTCCAGAAATGTCTTTAAATCAAAATTTTTATCTTTATGTGCCTGGAAAAAGGTTCCATACTGCTCACCGTCCATGATCTTATGAATGACGCTCATATCACCGCCGTTGGCAATCAGCATATCCGCGCCTGCCGCCGTGGCCAGCTCCGCTGCGATGAGCTTGGTCGCCATGCCGCCGGTTCCCACAGAGCTTACCGCATCCTTTCCCATTCCCATCAGGTTCTCATCCAGATATTCTACAAAGGGTACAAACTCTGCGTCCGGGTTCGTATTCGGATTGTCCGTATACAGGCCGTTGATATCCGAGAGCAGGATCAGCAGATCCGCATCCACCAGGGAAGCTACGATGGCCGACAGGGTGTCATTGTCGCCGTGGAGAATCTCAAAGGTGGAGATACTGTCGTTGGCATTGACCACAGGGATGGCTCCCAGGCTCAAAAGCTCGCCGAAGGTATCCTGGGCATGTCTGCGATTCTTCGGGTTGATCATGGTATTGCGGGTCATCAGGATCTGAGCTGCCACCTGATTATACTCGGCAAAGAACTTCTGATAGATCATCATCAGTCTCGCCTGACCGATGGCCGCACAGGCCTGCTTCATGGGAATGCTGTCCGGCTTTTCGGCAAGACCCGCAGCTTTTCTTCCCACACCGATGGCTCCGGAGGTGACCAGAATTACATCCTTACCCTGGTTGTGGAGATCGGAAAGCTCCCGCACCAGATGCTCGACCTTGATGAGATCCAGAGCTCCGGTCTCCTTATGGATCAGCGAGGAGGTTCCCACCTTTACCACAATTCGTTTTTTATCTTTAATTTTTTCTCGATAGTCCTTCATCGTTTTTTCCTTTATCTATTTCCTTTCACTTTACGTAACTGTTCAGTACCTTCACAGTTACGAATGCAAAATCCATGAGAATCGGCTT
>CAVKIR010000100.1:3156-6047 GCA_963656395.1 Prevotella sp. CAG:279 | reverse complement strand
TTTCTATCGTACGAAAGCGGAGGTGGCATAAATGGCTGAAGTAGTAAAGGTTTCCAAAAGCACACAGAAGAAATCGATTTTTAACTTGTTCTTATCCTGTGCCGCGGGCGGCAACTATGAGTTCATGCACGGCGTTGGATTTATGTACTCCATGGTTCCGGTTGTGAAGGAACTGTATCCGAACGATATCGAGAAGCAGAAAGAGACCCTGACCCGTCATCTGACCTTCCTGAATACCGAGCCTGAGGTGGGTACGGTTATCCACGGCGTTACCATCGCCATGGAGGAGCAGGTGGCAGCAGGCGCGGACTGCGACGCAGACCAGATCGTAGGTCTGAAATCCGCACTGATGGGACCACTGGCAGGTATCGGCGACTCTCTGATTCAGGGTATTATCATTCCGATTATCCTGGCTCTGTGTATCGACCTGACCAACAACGGACTGGTACTTGGACCCATCATTTACGCGGTAGCAATGTACGCTATCATGATTGGATGTATGTGGGGCTGCTTCAAGCTTGGCTACAATAAGGGCGGCGACGCCATCGTAGACGTGATGGCAGCAGGAACTCTGGACAAGATCATGAACGCAGCCGGCATCGTAGGATGCTGTGTTATGGGCGGCCTGATTGTAAACTATGTAAATCTGCAGTGCGCGCTGAACTTCACCATCAGTGGTACCGAGTTCAACATTCAGACAGCACTGTTCGACGCTATCTGCCCGAAGATTCTTCCGCTTCTTCTGACTCTTGCATGTGTAAAGGCACTGCGCAGCGGAAAGAAGTCTATTCATATCATTCTGGCTATGGTAGTATTTGCAATTATCTTCGGTCTGCTTGGCATCTTCAGCGCATAAGCGGGACGAAACAAATTTGACGGATTAGTTGAGACGGAGCGATGGTTGTCAGGGTGCGAAAACTCCGACAGCCATTTTTGAAATCTGACGTAAAAAATCTGGCATAAAAAATCCGATATAGAAGCAGGAGGCAGGGATATGAGTTTTTTAAATAAGCTTGGAGCAGGTCTTTTGAAACCCCATCCGGACACCTATCAGGCGAAGACGGACATCCGGGAGCGGTTCGATGCGGTGGATGAAGAGAAGCTTTCCGAGGAGGGAAATTCCATGCTGTCCTTTTACCGGCAGCGCTGCATCCGCGGCAATATCCGGAGCTTTCAGATTCTGGTGGACGGCGCGGCGGCTTCCAAAATCGAGATGGAGAAGCAGTGCAATATCCTGTGCGAGCCGGGCTTCCATAAGATTTATATCAAGCTGGATACCTTAAAGAGTCAGATTTTGAATATTAAGACAGAACCGGGAACAAGGTACTTTTTTGAAATTGCCTGTACCATGGAAGAGGGCCTGATTCTGAAGCAGATTGAGAACAGCAGGGTAGAGGAGGAATAGAGATGGAGCTTCGTTCAGAAAATGAGCGCTGGAGCATTCCGGCACCGGATATGGAGGCTTCGCCCCTGACGGCGGAGGGGATGAAGGAGCTGGAAGCGGATTTTTCCCAGGTTAAGATTGTAAAATACATCCGGGATGTGGAATTTGCTAATGTCGACGGCGTATCTCTGAAGCTGCAGCTTCTGCTTCCTTCGACAGCAGGCGACGGGGAAAAGCGTCCGCTGGTTCTCTTCATCCGGGGTTCAGCCTGGCAGAAGCAGAGTGTCGTCCCCGGAATTCCCCAGCTGGTGGAAATGGCGCGGCGTGGCTTCATTGTGGCTAGCGTAGAATACCGTCCGGCGCCGGGACATCATTTCCCGACGCAGTCCGATGACGGCTGGAGAGCCCTTGAGTTTCTGTGGGAGCATGCGGAGGAGCTTGGCTGGGATACAGAGAAACTGGCGGCCTGGGGCAGCTCTTCGGGCGCGCACACAGCGCTTCTGATGGCCATGATGCCGGAGTACCGGAAAACTTCCCTTCGTATTAAAGCTGTGGTGGATTATTATGGACCGGCTTTTCTTCCGGCCATGGTGGACTATCATTCCACTTCCACGGAGCACCTGGATCAGCTTCTGGGCGTACCGGTGAAGGAACATCTGGAGCTGGCGAAAAAGGCAAGTCCGGTATCCTATCTGGATGGCGAGACGCCCGCTGTACTGATCCTGCACGGCGATAAAGATAAGAGCTGCAGCTTCGAGCAGAGCGTGATTCTCTATCAGAAGATGCATGAGGCCGGAAAAGATGTGACCATGTACCGGATGCACAACGCGGCCCACGGAGGTTCGCCTTTCTGGACACCGGAGGTTATGAACCTGGTAGAAGACTTCCTGCGCGAAAAGCTGGACTGGAAGAAAGCGTAAGGAGAAGGGTATGGAAAAGGCGAAATTTCATCCGTTTCAGATGCTGCGCGGCGGGAAAAAGAGCGATCAGGTGCTGGGATGGCAGTATGAGATGATTTATCTCGGCGGGGATACCCACAATCCGGAGCAGGCCATTGTCCATGTGCGGACACTGGAAAAAGCCATTGTCATCCGGGCGGCCGATGGAAAAGAAGAGACGTTCTGTTCTGTGATGATACCGTACAAACTGGTAAAAGATGCAAAAATCGTAGAGCAGGAATCTGGCCGGGAAATGGTGATGGGAGAAAAGGGAAAGATGGGCGACGTCTATGACGAGGTGCTTCTGAGCTATCAGGACGGCGACGCGCTCTGTACCCTGAAGCTGCAGATGTCTATGGCTGCAGATATGTATCAGAATTCAAAATTATGCAAAAATATGCAGGAATATATAAGGAGACATTTGTGATGGTAACAGTAATCTTGGTTTCCCATGGCGGCATGGCAAAGGGAATGGTAGAAAGTACGACAATGCTGATTGGAGATCAGCCAGATCTGGATTTTATAACCTTTGAGCCGGGCGAAGGACCGGACGATTTAACAGAAAAAGT
>CAVKIR010000100.1:0-3146 GCA_963656395.1 Prevotella sp. CAG:279 | reverse complement strand
AGAGACTGAACGAGGCTCTGAAAAAGGGCGATGTCATTATTATGACGGATATCCCCAACGGAACGCCGTTTAACTGTGTGAGCAGACTGATGGAGCATTATAAGTTCCGTCATCTGACCGGTATGAATCTTCCGATGGTCATCGACGTGGTGAGCCAGCTGGGAGAGGACGCAGATGCTGAAGCACTCTGCGAAGGAACCTTGGAACCGTCCAAGGACGCAATCATTGATGTAAATGCATGGATGAAGGAACTGGGAATTCTGGAATAAAATTCCAGCCAGAGGATGAGGTGATTATTATGAATAATTTCTATGATTCACAGAAAACAAACGTTATTTTCGGAAAAGACACTCACAAGACCGTGGGAGAAGAGATAAAGAAATACGGCAATAAGTGCCTGATTGTACACGATGGCGGAAGCTATCTGACCAAGATTCTGGAGGATGTACGGGCTTCTCTGGATGCCAACGGCATTTCCTATTATGAACTGGGCGATGTAAAACCCAATCCCCGTCTGAGCTACTGCAAGGAGTGTATCGAAAAGGTACATCAGGATCCGGTAGATTTCATCCTGGCTGTGGGCGGAGGCTCCGTTATGGATACCGCAAAGTTCATCGCTGTACAGGCTAATATGAAAGAGAGCCTGTTCGTAAACCATGACATTTTCACCCCGGATCCGGTTATCCCCCATGGCGTTATTTCTACCTTGGGCGGAACTGGAAGCGAGCAGTCTCTGTGCGCCATGGTTGTAGACGACAGCCTGGAGGTTCCGGAGAAGGTTGGCCTTTACAATCTGGGCTTCTTCTTTGATTTCGCAATCATCAATCCGGAGTTCGCGTATACCCTGCCGCCGAAGATGATGGCCTGCGGCGCTATGGATATCATGTCCCACTGCTGGGAAGTATACTTTGCGCCCATCAATGGAAATGAGATTATGGAGGGCTACTTTGAGGCCATCGTAAAGGCTGTTATGAAGGAAGCCCTGGTAGCAAAAGAGGATCCGACCAACTACGATGCCCGCGCGAACCTGAACCTGGCAGCTATGATGGCCATGTCTAACACCAAGCCGGCAGCCGGAGAGATGGGCGACTGGGTATGCCACCATATGGAGAACCCGATTACCGTCACCTTCAAGAGAACCCACGGCGAGATCCTTTCCATCATTACAGACGCCTGGGTAAAATACGCATGGAAGAGCAATCCGGCCAAATTCGTACGCTGGGCTGTAAACTGCATGGGCGCGCGTCTCTATGACAACCAGGAGGACACCGTGATGGAAGGTCTCCGCAACCTGGAAGACTGGCAGAAGCGTATGGGTCTGCCCACCAGACTCAGCGATATCGGTATCAAGGCAGAGGACTGCAAGATCTGCGCAGAGAATGCCATGAAGATTTCCGGTACCGGAAAAGCAGGCGCATATTCAGGCTTTGATGTAGATATGGTTATGGATGTGTACAAGCTTGCAGAGTAAGAAAGAGAATGCCTAATCAATTGCCATGATTTATACAACTCGACAGAAAAACCGCGATTTTGGAATTTTTCCGGAAATCGCGGTTTTTCCGTTTCATTCCCGTTTCAGAAAATGTTTCAGAAAAGAGTTTGCAAGTTGACGAACGCAGGAAAGTTCGGTATGATAAACAGGATTATAAGATAAGAAGCGGGAGCTTGCGAAAGTATCCATAACGACAGATAAGGAAAGAGGAAAAGGGAAAATATGGCAGGTTCAATTTTTGGCAAGCATTTTACGATTTCCACCTGGGGCGAATCCCATGGAAAAGGAGTCGGCGTTGTGATAGACGGCTGTCCGGCAGGGCTGCCTTTGTGCGAATCAGACATCCAGGCGTATCTCGACCGGAGAAAACCGGGACAGTCACAATTTACCACCAGCAGAACAGAGGGAGATCAGGCGGAGATACTGTCCGGTGTCTTTGAAGGACGGACAACGGGAACTCCGATTTCCATTCTGGTGGCCAATACGTCCCAGCGGTCTCAGGATTACAGCGAAATTGCTTCGTATTATCGTCCGGGACATGCGGACTATACCTTTGATATGAAGTATGGCTTCCGGGATTACCGGGGCGGCGGACGTTCCTCCGGACGGGAGACCATCGGCCGCGTGGCGGCAGGCGCTGTGGCGGCGAAGATCCTCGGGGAGCTTGGTATCACGGTCTGCGCTTACACCCGGTCCATCGGTCCGGTGGAGATAGATGAAAGTCGGTTTGATAAGGAAGAGATTCGAAAGAATTCTTTTTATATGCCGGATCAAGAGGCGGCCAGGAAGGCAGGAGAATACACGAGACAGTGTATGGAAGAGCAGGACTCCGTGGGCGGCGTGGTAGAATGCGTCGTGGACGGCATGCCGGCCGGTGTCGGCGAGCCCTGCTTTGAGAAGCTGGATGCGAATCTGGCAAAAGCCATGCTTTCCATCGGAGCCGTCAAGGGCTTTGAGATCGGAAGCGGCTTCGCGGCAGCCAAAGCCCGTGGGAAGCAGAACAATGATGTGTTTGCAAATCGCGGAAACGGTATCGAAAAGGAGACGAATCATGCGGGCGGAACGCTGGGCGGCATCAGTGACGGAAGTCCGATCGTCATCCGCGCGGCCGTAAAGCCCACCTCCTCCATCGGCGCACAGCAGCATACAGTAAACCAGAAGGGCGAAAATATCGAAATCAGCGTGAAGGGTCGCCACGATCCGGTGATTGTTCCCCGGGCGGTAGTTGTAGTGGAGGCCATGACAGCGCTGACCCTGGTGGATGCGCTGTTCGAAGGCATGAGCGCGAAGATGGACAATGTACGAAAGGTATGGGGACGATAATAAGATGGGACAGAAATACGTAATCGCAGGCTCGGGAGCCACGGGCGGCAGCATAGGCGCTTTTCTGGCGCTGGCCGGGGCGGATGTGACCTTCTTTGCCAGAGGCGCGCAGCTTCAGGCTTTTCAGAAAAAAGGAATTACCATGAAGGGGACGGCCAAAGGCGATTTTACCGTAGCGCCCATAAAGGCCATGACCATGGATGAGTATGCGGAGACGCCAGATGTGATTTTCGTCTGCGTCAAGGATTATTCCCTGGAGGACGCCATTGCCCTGGCAGATCGCGTGGGAAATGCGGATACGGTAGTGATACCGATTCTCAATATCTACGGC
>CAVKIR010000099.1:0-6083 GCA_963656395.1 Prevotella sp. CAG:279 | reverse complement strand
CTATCGAGAAGCAGACCGACCTCTATAACAATAAGGTGAGCCGCCTGCAGGCCGAGGGCCTGAGCTACGACGAGGCTTACGAGCAGGCCGGAACCGTCGTGGCCTACCCGGGCACCAGCGAGCATAATCTGGGCTTGGCGGCGGATATCGTGGCCAGAAGCTATCAGCTGCTGGATGACAAACAGGCCGAGACGGCGGAAGCAAAGTGGCTGCAGGAAAACTGCTGGCGCTATGGCTTTATCCTGCGCTATCCTACCGATAAAACCGAGGAGACCGGCATTATCTTTGAGCCCTGGCATTACCGGTACGTGGGGAAGAAGGCGGCGAAGGAAATCATGGAGCAGGGAATCTGCTTGGAAGAGTATCTGGGAGTAAAATAAAATGAATAAGATAAATTATCAAAAAGAACTGGATAAAGTCATCGAAACGTTGCAGCAGCAGGGCTGCATTCCCCGTCTCCTGCTTCACAGCTGCTGCGCTCCCTGCAGCAGCTACGTGCTGGAATATCTGTCGGATTATTTTGAAATCACGGTATTTTATTATAATCCGAACATTTACCCGCCCGAGGAATTCGGAAAGCGCGTGGAGGAGCAGAAACGCCTGATCCGGGAGCTGCCCGCTAAGCATCCCATTGCCTTCCTGGACGGCCCCTATGAGCCGGAACGCTTCTACGAGATGGCGAAGGGGCTGGAACTGGTGCCAGAGGGCGGCGAGCGCTGTTTTCGGTGTTATCGTCTGCGCCTCTCTGAGACCGCTGAGATGGCCAGAGCCGGCCACTTCGATTATTTCACCACGACCCTGTCCATCAGTCCCCTGAAAAATGCGGAAAAGCTCAACGAGATCGGCGGGGCATTGGCCAAGGACTATGGTGTAGCCTACCTCTACAGTGATTTCAAAAAGCGAAACGGTTATAAGCGCTCCACGGAGCTCTCCAGGGAATACGGCCTCTACCGCCAGGACTATTGCGGCTGTGTCTTCTCCATGCGGGAGCGGGAAATGCAAAAACGTGAAAATAGAGGTTGACAAACCACTTCTTATCCCGTATAATACATTTTGTTGCTGCTTCAGTGGAAAGTACGGTGACAAACATGCGATAGTGGCGTAGTTGGTAACGCGCGACCTTGCCAAGGTCGAGACCGCGGGTTCGAGCCCCGTCTATCGCTCTCGAGATAAGGACTGCACAGGAGATGTGCAGTCCTTTTTTTATACGAACAAACCTGTATTACACTTCGTCATATCCTTGTGCAGCAGCTCCTCCACTTCCAGGAACAGCTCTCTCTGGTGCATACCGGCGCCCAGGATCAGCTTCTCCTTGGGAATCACGATGGCATAAGCTTCCATACCATTCTGCGCTTCTGCTGTGGAGATGGCCTCTCCGGTGGCTGCATCCAGGGTGCAGATGAGATCCGGGAAGGTGGCGACCCGCTGGCCGTTCTGCTCGACCAGCATATATTCATTCCAGAAGGTAAAGCCTGCAGTTCCCTCCTCACCGGTCACATCCAGATGACCGATATCGTAGCCGCCGTCCATCTTCAGCTCATAGTTCGCGATCTTGCCCTTTGCCAGAATTCTTGCGGCGTAGTGCTTCTCCAGGAACGCCACGAACTCCGCACCGTTCTTGCATGCACGGAAGGCTTTTCCGATATCCAGAGCCTGGGAAATGGCACCGACCGCCGCATGCTTAGAAAGATAGTCTGCCGTGACCGGGTTTCGCAGCACGGCCACCATGCCGCCGTCTGCGACGGCACTCTGACGGATGACATGGGAGGTGGAGTTCAGAGCTCCCTTAGCCACTGTTTCGATATAGCGTTCTCCGGTGCCGCCGCAGGAGGACTGGGTGGTCTGATAATCCGGCAGCAGATTCAGCCCGATACTGCCCATGGTGCCGGTGGGATGTGCGCGTCCGTTGCTGGGAGCGTCCACCAGCGGAATGCCGGTGAGAGCGGAGATAACCCAGCCATTGGCCGTGGAGATGGCGCCGTTCTCGCAGGAGGTGAAGCCGGCGATTTTCTTGCCGTAATTCAAATCAAAGTTTTTCAGTGCTGTGATCCAGTGCTCCGCAGTCAGATGGACATCCTTTGCAGAGGGAGCACCCAGGGTGGATACATTCACTACTACATCGTCCGGCTTCAGGTCGCTTACGTCGAGCATCTTGAGCCTGTCCGTATGCTTGAAGGTCTCCTCCAGAGCTTCCCGTCCGGCGGTCAGTGTCCCACCGCCTCCGCCTCCCAGGAGAAGGCCGCCCATCAGGGCCTGTTCACAGAGTTCTTTTGTCAGATAGATCATAATTACTCCCTTTCTATAACATTATTTACCTACGTACGGATTCAAAATACGCGAAAAGTCCTTCGGCCAGTACCGGGTCGATGACCGGTATGCCCACCTCTTTTTCCAGCAGCTTTGCCACGCCGATGGTGGTGAGGCCGGTGCAGCCAAGGGCGATGACCTCCGCGCCCATATCCTTGATCTTCTGCGCGCAGGCTACGCAGTTCTTTTTGCCCTCGTCCGTCATCAGATCGAGGGTGCTGTTTACGCCCTCAGGCTTCTCCACAGCCACCAGCTTGTCCTTCAGCATACGGAGATAGGCCTTGGGGGCATAGTCGGTGATGCCGAGAATGCCGACCTTATCGCCGTATTTACTGGCCAGGGCTGCAGTGGTCTCACCGCCGCCGGTGACGGGCATGCCCGGAAGGGCTTTCCGGATCTCCGCCACGCCGGGATCGTCTGCGCAGCTTACGAGGATCATGTCCTTATCCCGGAAGCCTTTGGCCAGCTCCACGATCTTTGGAACCGCGATGGCTTCCAGCTCATGGCTGTGAATGCCCTCCCACTGGTCGGGGATGCAGCGGCTTTCCACCTCGATTCCGGGGAAATGATCCATAATCACGCGTCCGTGCATATCTGTAAAATTCTGGTCGTCAGAGGTCAGCACGCGAATCAGGCCGACCTGAAATGCTTTCTTTCCCATAAAATTCACCTCTGTAAAATTTGGTTCGGGTGTCAAAACACCCGAACCTTTGGTTACACGAATTGTTCCGTGCTTCGCACTCCCACAATTCTACTTCAATTCGGATTCTCGCGGGGCTTTCGCCCCACTACATCCTCATTGAAGTGCGTGTCATAAAGTCATTCCTCCACCGACATGCAAGCATGTCGTGGACTCAGACTTTTGACACTGTAACCAAATTTATCTGTCTAGATCTGGAATTCTCCGTCCTTGATAACCAAGGTATCGTCCAGATACAGGGTTGGCTTTAAAATGATGCCGTCCATGTGGCAATCGGCCTTGTTGGTGCCGCCGAAGGAGGTGTTGGTGCCGAAGGCTACGTGAACCGTGCCGTATACCTTCTCATCCTCCAGAATGATGCCGTTCAGGATCGCTGCCTCATTGGTTCCGATGCCCAGCTCTGCGACGGTTCGGTTCCGGTCATTGGCCAGAAGAATGTCAAGCATCTCACTCTTTTCTCCGGTGATAGACTGGATCTTGCCGTCCCGGATGACGAACCGAAGCGGAGCATCCAGCTTGCCGATGCCGACCATGGAGCCATCTACGATCATTTCCCCGTTGACGCCGTCCTCCAGAGGAGCGATATAGGCCTCACCGGAGGGCAGGTTGCCACACTGGCCGGCTTCCCGATATACGCCGGGACTCGGTACACCGTCGCGGCCGCCCAGATTCAGGGTCAGCGTGCAGTCCTCCTTCTTTATGACAGCAGTCTTCGCCTTGGTCAGAAGCTCAGTTACCTTGGCAGTGAGCTTCAGAACCTCTTCATAGTCGGCGGTCATAGCGCCTGCACCGAACATTTCCTCGGTGATTCCCGGCATGGTAGCTACACGGGTGCCGGTCTTCTGAGCCTCGATCTTTGCATTGGTATGGGTCAAGGATTTGGCAGTGGGGCAGATGACCACGTCAGCGGCCTTCATCGCTGCAGCTACCGTGCGGGGCGGTTCCTCGCCGGAGAGCTCGCGTTCCTTCATAACGAGGAGAAGAGCCTCGCAGCCAAGCTCCTTGGCTCCCTCATAAAGTGCAGTTCCGATGGTAAGACGGCTGTCATCCGTGACAATCAGGACATCCTCGGTGGGCTTCACAGCCAGGCAGGATACCATGACATTTTTTGCGATTTCTTTCAGATTCATGTTCGATAATCCTTTCTATTTAAATATCGGTCACTTCGGAAATGACCCTTGCCAGCAGGGTGCGGGGCAGAACCACGGTCTTGCCGGTCTTCTCGGCAAACATTTCCTTCATCTTCTGGGTAAAGCCGATGCAGTCCAGAACCACCAGATCCACGTCGTCCATGTGTCGGATTTCCTCGGCCGCTTTTTCGAGGGCAGGCCATTCTCCATAGGGAGAAGCTGCCACGCTGGTGCATTTCTTTACATAGCCGCTCCATTTCTGGTTATTCTGCTCTAACTGGAGGGGAGACGGAGTGACAGCGGCGATATGGGAGGTGCGGGTCAGAAGCGGCACCACCTTATGAAGAATATCGCAGGGGAAGACCATAGGTACGTGGGAGGTGAGACTTTCCGGAAAGCTGCCGGTACAGAAGACCATGATGAGCTTTACGCCTGCGGCCTCCAGCTCGTCGATCCCTTTTTGAAGATTGCCGAGAATGTATTTTTCAGCAAAGGTGACGGAGGAACCGTCTGTGAGGCGGGATACCAGCACATAGTCATCGCCCTCCGGCTTGAACTTCTCGATCTCCTCCCTGGTCAGGCCGTCCAGGCCGCCGCGCTGCAGCAGCTCGATCTTGCCGCCGAAGATATCCATGATATCGCAGGTCACATCCACGCGGGGAGCCTGTCCGATGGTGATTGCTCCGATTTTCATAAAATCATCCTTTCTTATTGAGATGAATCCTGCCGGGCAGGATTCAAAAAGGCAGCCGCAAAGTCTGCGGCCGCCTCCTTGCGTGCTACGGTTTATTCATTTCCCAGAGTCTGCAGCTGATCCATCTTGCCGTAGAGCTTCACCAGACGCTCATATTCCTGATCGTCGTAGAAGCTTACCTCGCCGCGGCCGAAGGACTTGGCCACCTCCATCATGTAACGGGCTGCTTCCTCTACATCTGCGAAATGGCTGGAGCCGGTCGCACAGCCCGGAACCATGGTCTCTGTAGTGATGGCTACGCCCACTACAGGTGCCTTGGTGGCGGTGCAGGGCTGCAGGATGCTGTTCAGATGATAGACATCATTGCCGTAGGGTGTGATGTCCTGCATGCTGAGCGGGAATACATAGGGCAGCTGACCGGTGGTGCGCTGCATGATCTCCAGCAGATCCTCGGATACACGAAGGATCCAGCCCTCCTTTACAGTATTGGAGATGGCGAAGCCGCGGGTATTGATGACACGGTTGCCCTTGGTGGTGTCTACGGTCAGGATAGCATCCAGCTCGGGGCTGACCTCTTCCTTATTGACCTGGGACATCTCTACCGGGGAGCCCATGAAGGGAACCGGCTTATGGGGAGCAGTCGGAGCATGGGGGCAGATCTGTGTGGAGACGAAGACGTCGCCTTCCAGGTAATCGCCCTTGGTCTGCATATCGAGAAGCTTTGCAGCTACGGTCAGAGCACAGAGTGCACCGTCACCGTCGGATACGAAGCCGATCATCTCCGGACGGGCACCGATGCCGCCCAGACGTCCGAGAAGGCCGATGGTGGGAGCAGAACCGCCCTTGGATTTGCCCTTAGTACCCGGGATACGAACCTTTACCATATCCGTGCTGCCCTGCGGTCCTTCCAGAGGATAGACTTCTACATTTGCTTCCGGATTTACCGATAAAAGATAATCCTTTACGGCTGCACCGTCTACCGTGCTGCTGTCCAGTACGTCAAATACTTCCATAATCTGTTTGATAAGCATCTTGATTCCTCCTGTAGTTGTTATGTAAAGTCATTTGGATCATACAGCAACTTTTCCTGAAAATCAACTGTTTTTCTGTGGGAGACATAACGTAAGACAGAATATGGAAATGTAAAACAGGAATCACCAAAAATTAATGAAAATTTAAGAAAGTTCAGAAGATGTTTAGTTTTTTCTTGACAAGACAGAAAAATGAGACTACTATAGGTTCCATCACGAGC
>CAVKIR010000098.1:0-6100 GCA_963656395.1 Prevotella sp. CAG:279 | reverse complement strand
GCTCACACCCAAAGGAAGCTTTTTATATTTTTTTTAGAAATTCCCAAGTTTTTATTAAGAGTACAGACACAACTTGGACACATCCCTTGTGTATGATTATCCTATCAGATGAAGCAAAGCAAAAAACATGCGAATGCTACTCATAAAAATGGGGTCGCCGGTGCTGCTTCGGTGCCGACCGGTCCCGACAAAAAACAATGGGGCATCCCCTTTATCATATATCCTAAGTAGCAACTGAGCACTTTCATTTGTTACTCTCCTTCTTCAATAGTATAAAGCAATCGAGTAGGAGGCGGTGATTAACCGCCTCCTACTCGATTCTTTTGTATCATTTAAAATACCACTTTTCCGTCTTCAAAGGCTCGAATGCTGGCCTGCGCATATACGTGGATGCCCTGGCTCTCGAGCTTCTCATGTCCCGGCTGAAAAGCCTTCTCGATGAGTACGCCGAGTCCCGCTACCGTGGCATGGGCTTTGCGGATCAGCCGGATGGCTCCGGTGGCTGCCTCCCCGTTCGCGAGGAAGTCATCGATGAGCAGCACATGATCCACATCGGATATATAGTTCTTCGCCAGTGTCAGCCGATAAGAGGTATCCTTCGCATAGGACACGACCTCCGTCTGCCATACTTCTGTCTTCAGGCTCTCTGCATTCTGCTGCTTCTTCAGAATCACCAACGGAACTCCCAGCTCCTTCGCGGTAAATAAGGCCGGCGCGATGCCGGAGGACTCGATCGTAAACACCTTGGTGATACCCTGCCCCTTAAAATGCTCCGCCATGTCTTTTCCAATTTCTTCCATCAAGGAAACATCCACCTGATGATTCAAAAAGCCGTCGACCTTCAGAATATCTCCGTCTACAACAACGCCTTCCTGCAATATCTTCTCTTCCAGTGCTTTCATATGCTCCGTCATCCTTTCCCAAGTCTTGCACTCATTGTGACACCTTTAGTTACTTTTGTCAATCGCAATCCCTTTGGATAGTGGTTTTTCAGTGTTCCGCCGGCCATCTTTCCCCAGCCTAAGGGGAAGCCGTCAGTCTCCACTAAGGTCCAGCCCTTGCCGTCGTCACCCGGGAGGCTCTCGCCGGACAGCCAGGCCTGAATCTCCCCGGAGTCCGCCGGATAGGAGATGCTTCGCTTCACATCCTCTGCTTTCAATCTAAGTGCCAGGGCATGCGCCGGTTCGAATCGGTTCTTTTTGAGTGTCCCCAGATGCAGGCCGGGACGGAGAACCTTCAGGCCCTTCAGTTCCAGTGTACAGGGTAAAAGATAGAGCTGCTCACCAAAGAGCATGGGGACGCCCTCCGGGCAGTGAACCAGCGTGTCGGCAGTGAAGGCTGCGTAGAGCTTCATGGCTTCTTGCGTCTTCCGATCCGTCCGCTCTGCTTTTCCCACCGACGGGGCGCTGATTTTCGACTCTGCATCCTTGCCGCCCGCCTTCGCAAGCACCGCCGCATAATGCCCCTCGCCCTCCAGCTTATGGGGCCACAGCCGGAAGGTCGCCTGAACAGACGTCCGTATCGCATCCAGCTTCTCCGGACTGACGTTTCTCTTCTCCTCTTCGCTTAGCTTCACCCAGTCCGGTCTGCCGGATGCGAAGCCCTCGCAGGCTTCTGTCCTTTTCACCGAGAAGTCCGGATGCTTCAGAAGAAAGCGCACCACACTCTCCTCGTCCTCCTCAGGTGCAAAGGTGCAGGTAGAATAGACTAACACGCCGCCGGGACGCAGCATTTTCGCAGCCTCCTCCAGGATGTCCTGCTGTCTGGCCGCGCAGAGCTCCACATTTTCCTGACTCCATTGCAGTACGGCCTGCTCCTCTTTCCGAAACATGCCCTCTCCGGAGCAGGGTGCATCCACCACGATCCGGTCAAAGAATGCCGGAAAATGAGAGGACAGCCGCTCAGGAGGCTCATTGGTCACTACGGCATTGGGAATGCCCATCCGCTCCACATTGGAGGATAGAATCTTCGCCCTGGCAGGATGAATCTCGTTCGACACAAGCAGTCCCTGTCCTTCCATGGCCGCTGCCAGCTGGGTGCTTTTTCCTCCGGGTGCCGCACAGAGATCCAGTACCCGCTCTCCGGGTCTTGCATCGGCCAGCTCCGCTACTGCCATAGCGCTGGGCTCCTGGATATAGTAGACCCCGGCCTCATGCCAGGGATGCTTTCCGGGCCGATCCTCGGCTCCGTAGTAGAAGCCGTTCTTTGCCCAGGGCACAGGCTGCAGGGAAAATGGACTGATCTGCGCGAATTCTTCTGCCGTTATTCTGTTCGGATTTACCCGCAGAGCCTGATGCCGCTCCTTTTCATAGCCCGCCAGGAACGCCTCATACTCCGTCCCCAGAAGCCCTTCCATTTTTTCTTCAAATAACTTTGGCAGCTGCATGTTTACTTTTCCTCACAAACCTGAAAGATGTAGAACTTCAGATAATAGGATTCATCCGCCGCCCAGAGAATCGGATGATCCGGTGCCTGGGTGCGGTATTCCACCTGGCGGATACGCTTGTGAACGCTTCTTGCCGCCTGCGCAATAGTCTGAGTGAAGAGCTCATAGCTCATGAAATGAGAGCAGGAGCAGGTGGCCAGGAAACCGCCGTCCTTCACCAGCTTCAGGCCGCGCATATTGATTTCCCGATAGCCCTTGGTGGCGTTCTTAACGGAGTTCCGCGATTTGGTAAAGGCGGGCGGGTCCAGAATGACCACATCGAACTTCTCGCCCTGCTTCTCCAGATCCGGCAGCAGATCAAAGACATCCGCGCACCGGAACCGCACCGTATTCTCAAGTCCGTTAAGCCGGGCATTCAGCTCCGCCTGCCGGACGCCCAGCTCTGACGCATCTACGCCGATGACCTCCTTTGCTCCGGCCAGGCCTGCGTTCAGGGCGAAGGAGCCGGTATGGGTAAAGCAATCCAGTACCCGTGCGTCCTTACAGAGCTTCTGGATCGCCAGACGGTTGTATTTCTGATCCAGGAAAAAGCCGGTCTTCTGACCATCCTTTACATCCACACAATAGCGAACACCGTTTTCCACGATCTCCACATCCGTATCAAAGGGGTCGCCCAGGAATCCTTTGACGCGCTCCATACCCTCTTTTTCCCGCTCCTTGGCGTCGCTTCTCTCATAGACGCCGCGGATCGTCACGCCGTCCTCCGCAAGTACGCTCTTTAATTCCTCGATGATCGTCTCCTTGATCCGGTCGATGCCGAGAGCCAGCGCCTGTACCACCAGCACATCGGAAAACTTGTCCACCACCATGCCCGGAATCCAGTCTGCCTCACCGAAGATGACGCGGCAGCTGCCGGTATCCACGGTCTTTTTCCGGTACTCCCAGGCCGTTTTTACACGATTGTGTAAAAAATCCCGGTCAATCTCCTGCTCCGGGTTTCGGGTCATCATACGGATCCTTATCTTGGAATGACGGTTGATAAACCCCTTTCCCAGCCCGTAGCCGTCGAAATCCCGGACGATAACCAGGTCTCCGTCCTCAAAATGCCCCATCACGGACTCAATTTCATTGTCATAGATCCAGGCTCCGCCTGCCTTCAGGGCGCGGCCCTCGCCCTTTTTCAAGGTCGCTATTGCATATTCCATTCTATTACTCCTCTACTCCATTTTTCGCGCAGATATCCTTCAGGCAGCACCAATCGCAGTATGGCTTTGTCCGCGCTGTACAGACCTCTCTTCCGTGATATACCAGCCGGTGGCAGAAATCGCTGCCTTCCTCAGGGGGAATCAGCTTCCACAGAGCCATTTCTACCTTCTTCGGATCCTTGATGCCATCCACCAGCCCCATCCGATTCACCAGACGGATGCAGTGGGTGTCGGTGACGATAGCGGGCTTTCCAAAGACGTCACCCATAATCAGATTCGCGCTTTTTCGACCCACCCCCGGCAAGGCCAGAAGCTCGTCGAAGGTGGTCGGCACATTCCCGCCGTACTGTTCTTCCAAAATCTTCATACAGGCACTGATATCCCGAGCCTTGCTGTGACCCAGGCCGCAGGGCTTCACGATGGCCTCGAGCTCTGCCACATCGGCTGCAGCCAGAGATTTCACGTCCGGATATTTCTCGTAGAGCTTCTCGACCACTACATTCACCCGCGCATCGGTACATTGGGCTGCCAGGCGCACACTGACCAGCAGCTTCCAGGCCTGGTCGTAATCCAGCGTACAATCCGCATCCGGATATTCCTGCTTCAGCCGCTCGATGATGGCAAGCGCCAGTTCCTGTTTTTCCATTCCTATCTGCTATCTCCTTTGTCAGTTCATCCCCTGCAGTCCTTCCCGACCGCAGGGGATGTAGTTTGCTAAATCATTAAATGCTGTCAATAATTTCCAGTTCTTCTTTGGAAAATTCCGTATTCCGAAGTGCCTTGATATTATCCAGAATCTGCTCCGGTCGGGAGGCTCCTATCAGCACGCTGGTCACAATGCCGTCTCTCAGGATCCACGCCAGTGCCATTTCCGCCAGGGTCTGTCCTCTCTGAGCCGCCAGGTCATTCAGCCTTCGAATCTGGGAAAGCCGTTCCTCGGTCAATGCATTTTCCTTCAGGAAACGACCGTCGGTGCGGATCCGGCTGTCCTCCGGAATACCGTGAAGATAACGATCCGTCAGCATACCCTGTGCCAGCGGGCTGAACGCGATGATTCCCTTGTGCAGCTTCGCTGCCGTCTCCTTCAGGCCATTCTGCTCGATGGTACGGTCAAAGATAGAATAGCGATTCTGGTTGATGATAAACGGGCAATGCAGCTCCCGTAGAATACGCTCTGCCTGTGCCAGCTTTTCTCCGTTGTAATTGGAGATTCCCACGTACAGAGCCTTACCGCTGTGTACGATCTGCGCCAGTGCCTCCATGGTCTCCTCCAGAGGCGTCTCCGGATCCATCCGGTGATGGTAGAAGATATCCACATAATCAAGCCCCATTCGCCGGAGGCTCTGATCCAGGCTTGCAATCAGGTATTTGCGGCTGCCCCAGTTGCCGTAGGGTCCCGGCCACATATCATAGCCGGCCTTGGTGCTGATGATCAGCTCATCCCGGTACGCATGCAGCTCATCCCGGAGAATCAGTCCCAGATTTTTCTCGGCGCTGCCCGGCTCCGGCCCGTAATTATTAGCCAGATCGAAATGGGTAATGCCGTGATCAAAGGCTGTAAGGCAGAGCTTTTTCATGTTTTCATAAGATGCGGTATCTCCGAAATTATGCCAGAAGCCCAGGGATACAGCCGGAAACAGAAGCCCGCTGTCTCCGCAGCGATGATAAGGAATCGTTTCGTAACGTTTTTCATTGGCCTGATACATAGAAAGACCTCCTGTTTTTCTCTGATATTTAGTATACTTGATATACGCTGAAATTTCCAGTCCCAATGTAGTGGAAAAAGGCTGCTGTTCGCACAGCAGCCAGCTTTTCATTTCCATATTAGAGCTATTCCTTCGGGATCCAGCGGGCTGTCAGCACATGCTCGCCGGTCATCGTTACAGTCGTCTCCGCCTGAATTACAGCACCGCTGTAGATCCAGCCATCGAAAGAAAAGCCCTCTTTCTCCGGTATCGGAAGCTGCCCATAGGGCTCACCGTAGGTAACCATCTGATCAGGCACATAGGCCTCCCCATCCACGGTTCCGCCGTCCGGATCAAATTTGACCGTCACCTCTGCCGGCGTCCAGACTGCGTAAAGCGTCAGGTCACCTTCCACTTTATCAGTGGTAAAATTCCATTCCTTTGCCAGGCTCTCATCCTTCGAGGTCACCCAACCGCAGAACGTATAGCCGGGCTTCAGAGGCGTCTCAGGTTCCTCCACAAGCTTTCCGTATCGCAGACGCTGTACAGCGATCTCTGATCCGCCTTTGGTATCAAAGGTCACATTGTAGCCTCCGTGAATCGCAAACCAGAGTACCAGAATCACGACGATTGCGGTCGCCCCTATGATAAATCCATCTAACATACGGATGGGGACATCCTTACTTCCGTAGATGCCCCTTCCGAACCATTTCTTCTTCTCTGTCATAAATTTTCCGTCAAAATCCCTATTCTGATTATTCGATTACTTGTAACTATTCAGTACAGCCCGAAGCACTAGCTGCTGAGGGCGTATGAACATGAAT
>CAVKIR010000097.1:1000-6134 GCA_963656395.1 Prevotella sp. CAG:279 | reverse complement strand
CAATTCGCAGGCTCATTTAAAGTTTTGCTTCGCAAAAGGAGCCTGCTCACACCCTAATCATGTTCATACGCAGCCTGACAGCAAGTGTCTGGCTGCTGTGTGAACTGAAACCTTTAACATTCTTAAACGTTTGAAATATTGTAATTTCCCCGTAAATTCAGTACACTGAAGATGTAATAGTTCATCGCCTGAGCAGTTGCATAACAGTTGCTTTTTACGGGGAAATTCATTATACTGTAACTAAAAATGAAAATCCTAAAGGAGATCAAATAGATGAATTACCATTTGCTGACAGGCGAACAGCTGGGAAAAGAACTTACATTCTTGCCGGAGGGAATCCGGGACAATCTGAAATCCGGAAAGGGCTGGCTCATGGTGGGTCAGGAAGAGAAGGAAGACGACCGGATCCTTACCCTGGGAGCCTTTCAGCTGCGGCCGGGAGAACAGGACAGCGTGGAGCTGGCTTATATCTACACCGTGCCGGAGGCCAGGGAAGAGGGCTGCGCCATGGGTCTTATCTACGAAGCAGAGAAGATTCTGGGAGAAAGCGGAGTCAAGAAGATCCTGTGCATGCCGGTGGGCGAACGCGAAGAGATCGTGGACTTCACCCATTTTCTCCTGCTGGCAGGCTTCGAACCGGTGATCCTCGACGGCCATATCTGCACCTATGAGCGGCAGAAGCTCGTCGAGAGCAAGGCTCTGCAGCCCTTCTATGAGAGAAACGGAAAGAATTATACCCATCTGGAGCGGGCTGAGATGCGCTATTATGCCAGAGAGCAGGGCAAGAGCCTTCCCCAGCGGTTCCGGGAGGAGCTGATGGGCGAGTGCGATACGAAGAAAAGCGTCTTCGCCATTGAAAATGGCCGGATGAAGGGCGCTATCCTCCTGGGAGCTCCGAAGAAGGAAAAGGAGCGGGAGGAGCTTCTGAACGTATATGTGGAGCCGGAATGGAAGCAGAAGCAGCAGATTCTGGCTATGCTGGCCCAGGTCATCCGGGACATGAAGGAGGACACCACCGGCATCGATATCGCCATTGACGATGAGCGGGTGCGCAAGCTTCTGACCTATGTGCTGGGCGAGGCCCAGAAGGATTATTGGGTACAGCGTTACGAAAAAGTGATAACAGAAAAGTAAAGGGCAGCCGCATAGAAGCAGGACACCATCGGCTGCCGGATAACCGAAAAGAGAAAGAGAGGTATCGGTATGCCGAGAGGAGCCAACGAGGTACAGCAGGAAAGACAGAACCAGATGCAGGAGCAGCATCAGAATCTTCAGGAGCAGAATCAGGATCAGGCACAGCAGGCTGCGCCGAATTTTGGTTTTGAGGAGGAGGTCTTAGATGAGAGAGCCCAGGAAATCGCCGATAAGATCGCCCTGGCGGGACATTATCTGGAGACCAGCAATGCACTTCCGAAGATGAAGGCCTTCAATGACTACATGAAGAAGCGCGTGAATCTGGATTGGATACAGAAAAGCGACGAGTATGCCAAGGTAAGCGCGAATCTCTATAAGAAATACGAGAATGCCTTTCTGGAGAAGGGCACCCTGTCGAATTGGGAAAAACTGGAAAAAGAGGCGGGCAAGGCCCTCATCGATGTGCAGCAGCGGGACGCATTTGCCAGAGGAATCCGGGAAAATGCGAATATCATGGACATGGAGCGGGCCATTGACGAGCTTCTGCAGGATCAGAATGAGGAAAAGGACTCCCCGGTCTACAAATCCGTCTGTGCGGCAGCGAGGGCTTACAAGGAAAGCGTCAGCCAGGATCCGACCGATCGTGCGGCGGAGCTTACAGAGGACTGGAAGAAGCAGATGACCTGCCTTCGAAGCTTATCCGGGGCTCTGCAGAGCTATGCCAGCCTTCGTTATAAGAAATGGTACTATTCCTCCAAGGGAAGACGCCGGATTGATCGCGTCACGAAGCTCATCGCCCTGACCGGCAGCGTTCTGGAGATGGAACCCATCATCACCGGCATCCGGGAGTCCGCCGATCAGCGTACCGCTATCAACCTGGATCTGCAGGTCAATTTCCAGGAGGATATAAGAGAGCTTGACCAGGCCAACGGCAACCAGATGCCGGGGCGCTGGGCGGATATCCTTCTTCCCTACGAGCGAAAGGCCGACGGAGAGGTGACGGAGGAGACAAAGGCGAATTACGAGGACAACTGGGAGAGCATTCAGGCCTTCAAGACCCAGGATGACGCGCTTCGCCTCACCATGGTAGCCAAGCTCTATCAGCGCCTGAATAAGCTGCAGCTAAATGAGAAGACCTACCGGAAGGATAACCTTCAGGATTTCTATCAGAATGCGCTGGCAAGCAAGGGACTCTTCAGTCTGTATATGATCATTACCAGTGTTCTGCAGATGGAAGAAACGCGTTATACGAATCGTCACATGCCGCTTCCCAGGGAGCTGGCTTATATGAAGAGCGTCATGGCATCGGAAAAGTACACCTTCGTCAGAAATGCCACCAAGAGCTACCTGGAAGCCCATGGCTTCAAGGAGGAGGGCGGCCTCGTAGATACCACCATGAATGAGCGCAAGAGCACCCAGTACCAGAACACGGCTCAGATGATGATGGATCAGGCCAGAACGATGGCGGATCCGGTCATCGACGAGGCGATGGAGCAGGAGCTGCAGGCCAGAGTAGAGCGGCTTCATCAGCAGCCCGGTCACATGGATGCCTTAAGACAGGAGCTGCAGAATCACGATGCGAACCGGCAGCCGGATCCGACCACCCAGGCTTATGCGGATGATATGGCAAGAAGCATCCGTAAATACCGGAAGATGAATGTGAAAACCCAGGCGGATCTGCTTCGCTATCATGCAGATTACTTTAATGTAATTGAGATGGGTAAGGCGGGAAGAAAGCCGTTCATGAGAACCTCCTCTCGTCTGCGGGATCTGATGCTGAACTATGAGCGTGGAGAGGACGGAGAGATCACACCCGAGACCCGTCAGAATTATGATACAAACATGAAGCTTCTGAATCTGTTCTTCAGCGAGGATGCGACAGACCGCATCGCTGCTATCGCCTATGTCTACCTGAGGCTTAAGAAGACCCGCTATACCAGTGAGGCGGATCTGACACCGGGGAATATGATTCAGAAAATCCGGGAGCAGTGGCAGTCCGATCCGGTGCAGATTGCAGCCTATAACAGTATCATGGATGCCATCGTTGCAGAGAAGGACAGAACACAGGATAATGAGCTGCTGCGCTATATGGACGAACAGACCAGCTCCGCGAACCAGACGTACATGCGCCAGGTGGGTGAGATGTGTTTCTGCCTGAAGGGATACAATATCAATGGAGTCCCGCTTAAAAAAGCGACGAGGGAGCAGGAGCTGGCTGCGGATCAGATGCAGCATGATGCGGTAATGCAGCTGCTCGTGGCCACCATGCAGGAGGAACGGGAAAAAAATAACGGTCAGGTCATCCTGCCCGTGGAAGAGAAGGAAGAACAGCTTCGTCAGCTTTGCCGCAGCAAGGGTTTAATGTAAATAAATGGGAATACAGTAACGGAGCGTAAAAGGATACAGCCGGAAGGGAGCAGCGTATGCCGTCAGAGGGATTACAGGTACAGGCCATACAGGCGCAGAATCAGCAAATCAATACGAATGCCCAGCAGCAGGAACAGGAGCAGAACCTGAACCAGAGAAATCTGAACCGGGAGCTGCCCCAGGAGGCTGCGCAACAGGAACGGCAGCTGGTCACGGATCCCCTGGAGCACCTGGAGCCGGAGCTGCAGAGGCTGTCGGAGGAGGAACAGGCCAGCCTTCTGGATGTGGTTGCCGCAGCGCAGGAGATGAAAGAGCTGGATGCGAAGATACAGGAGCGAAAAAACGATCCGGCTCATACAGAGAAGGAAATGAATGAGCTGAAGGAGATCCGGAGGATGAAGTACGTGGTTCTCCAGAGGATAGAGCGAAAGCTTTACAATACCCGGACCGAGCTCTCCCGGAAGCAGCTGGAGTACAATCGCCTCTATGCCAGACTGATGCGCATACAGGAGACGGATGAGAGCCTGGATGAGGCGGAGGAGCTGAGTATCGAGCGTCAGATCGAAGGCTATGAGCTGCTCAAAAAGGAAAAATGGAGCAGCGTTCTGGATGTAAATCAGGTACTCAACGGCCTGTATCTTAGAAGAGAAGTGCTCCAGAATCGCAGGACACTTCGGGACAAGCTCACGACGACGGCCAAGAGCATGGCTGAGATGGCCAAGGAGTATAAGGAAAGCGGCTTCGGAGATGTCTACGACGAAATGAGCGGCGCGGATCTCCTGACGGACTACGTGAACAAGGCCGAGGCCATCTGGAACGATGAGAAGCTGCGACAGGAATACCTAAGCGGCGGCTTCATCACGGAACATCTGGTGCAAAGTCTGTCCATACTGGATCTGGCCAAAAAGTTCCAGAGTAAGCGCGAGAGCATTCATATTCCGGCGCATATGCGGGAGCGGCTCAGAAAAGCAGACAGAATTCTGGCCTACTACCGTGCCCATGTGAATACAGTGCTGGTGGATTACGGCATGAGCCTGGATCAGCTGACCTACAGCGAGGCAAATATCAATCGTATCGTAAAGGGTGAAAAGCGGTATTATCAGAAGGAGCGATGGGAAAATGACTATGTCATTTACGAGGAGCTGGAGGGCAGAAAACAGGATCTAGAAGGCGTCGATGATACAAGAAGCATCCGGGAGAATCGACTTCGGATTCTGGAGCGCATGGCAGGCATCAACCTGGACGACGATACGGATCTCATCAACACGGTTTATGACGAGAAGGAAAGCGAACAGTATCAGGAGCAGGTCGAAAGGAAGGGCACCGGCTACCTTCGCCTGAAGGCAGACTACCAGCTGACCAACGGAGATTACAAGAGGCTGGTGAATAAGGAAGCAAGGCTGCTGGCGGTAAGCCAGAGTTTTATCTGGAAATTAAAGGAAGAGGGCGTCTGGAAAGAGGACTCAGACTTTGCCAAGATCCCGAAGCTGATCCTGGATTATATGGAAACCTATCGGAATCAAGTGAAGAAAGGGTACACCGACTATACGCAGATAGAGACCTTATACCGGAACAAATTAAAGAATGTCCTGGATCGCATCTCCCTGACGGGGAAGGGATTCCGGGAAAAGCA